>CAYNQG010000065.1:0-1567 GCA_964399315.1 uncultured Candidatus Saccharibacteria bacterium | reverse complement strand
CTCCTTAAATTTTTCAAGTCGTTTCTCGTAAAGGTTCTCATTATCGGCAAAATAAAGATCCAAAATTATTTTTAAATCCATAAGCTCTTTATCAAGATCTTTATATTTTTCCGAATCCT
Source organism: uncultured Candidatus Saccharibacteria bacterium (assembly GCA_964399315.1). Taxonomy (GTDB): domain Bacteria; phylum Patescibacteriota; class Minisyncoccia; order Minisyncoccales; family PWPS01; genus PWPS01. The sequence continues at coordinate 1,448 of CAYNQG010000065.1, read as the reverse complement.
TTGGTTCGTCTACCGCTTTCAGATAGTTATCTTTTTGCAAACATTCTCTTATGTGGTCAAGGAGAGCGAGTTTGCAAAAATATTTACTCTCCCACTCGCCTTTTAAGAGTTCATCCATACTTATATATTAATTATTGTTTTTAAAATTATAACTCTTTTAATGAAAGAAAAAAGGACTCTTTCGAGTCCTTTGTTTTTTTATCCGTTATATCCTCTGGTTTGTTCCGGAATTATATTTTTTTCTTCCTTTCTTTTATTCTCTATAAATCTGATACTGAACTCTTCCTTTATATCTCTAAGACCTCTTTCTCTTACCTCTCTAAGAATGGCCGAATAAACTTTATCAATCCTTTCTTCCAGCTTTGCAACATCGCTTTCCGGGCCGGCCAAACCTTCTGCATATCTTAAGTCATGTAAGTTTGGGCGCTCCCGAATAAAGATACCTTGTTCTTCACAGTATTCAAACATTTTAATTATCAGATCGATCATGTCAACGGTCCTGCTTAACTGACTTCTGGTTAATTTTAATTTTTCTTTTTCATAACTCCCTAAATTCAATTCAGTTTCGTATTCTGTCATTAAAAACCTCCCCTTTCATCTCTATTAATTCGGTTAATTATTTTCAATGGACATCTCTTCAAAAATTTCTACCAGCTTCTCATCTATTAAAATTAGACGAGAAAACTGATCAACATCCTCCCTGGTTTCCAACTCAAATATTTTCTTATTTATTGAGTCGAGAGGGAGTTTCTCTCTTTCTTTTTTGGGTAAGTAATGCTTAAGCTCTTCAAAGCTTTCACGAATTCGAATTAAAAGATCTTCTGTCAAGTACTCATTCAAGGCCTCAGACACCAATCGATCCAACCTCCCTAAGAGAAGGGATAGATCACGTCTTTCAATTAAATCACTATTCATAAACCCACCTCCTTTCAAATTTAGTTTATTATACAAGCTTATTAAATTATGTCAAAATAAAACCGCCCTTACGGACGGATATATAAACTTCTCACACTACTAGAATTAGACTAAAAACAATCAGTTGAAATAATTCAAATTAAATGATTTTTTCATGAGGTTCAGACAGTGTGATGTCCTACTATCATCAGTATCGAGGCGTTTTTCTAAATTTTTTAGTCTTTTCGCTAAATTATCTTCCATTTTATAAATCTCTTTTTGGAAAGTTGATATCCCGGATGGACGTGAGGAGTGAAAAGCTTCTCCACGTATTAATCTAAAAAACTCATACATTATTACCAGTTTAGGGTAAACCTCCGGCAAAGATTCAGAAGAAGTGTTCTCAATATCATTCAAGATCAAATCATGTAGTTTTTCCGCTAATTCATACCATTCTTCTGGCTGCTTTTTCATATTCATATTTAAGAGATTTTTGTTGGTGGACCCTGTCGGGTTCGAACCGACGACCTCCACTGTGCAAGAGTGGCGCTCTG
>CAYNQG010000064.1:0-1606 GCA_964399315.1 uncultured Candidatus Saccharibacteria bacterium | reverse complement strand
AAGAAAACAATTAAATGTCCGGAGTGCGGAAAAGAATTCAAAAATTTAAAGCTGCATCACAAAGCTCATCAATCGGAAATGGGTAAGGGATATAAGTTTATAGATTTGTTTGCGGGCATTGGAGGTTTTCATTTGGCTTTCCATGATTTGGGTTTGCGATGTGTTTTTGCAAGTGAATGGGACGGGTATGCTCGAAAAACATACGAGAAGAACTTCAAAAAAATTTCTCCGGAGCTGTTTAGGAGCAATAACTTTGTAGGGGATATAAGGGATATTGAAAATAAAAATATTCCCGATTTTGACATTCTGGCTGCAGGGTTTCCTTGTCAGCCATTCAGCCAAGCGGGACTGAATAACGGGTTTGAGGATACCAGAGGGACTATGTTCAATGAAATAGCCAAACTTATAAAAGTAAAAAAACCAAAAGCATTTTTACTTGAAAACGTTAGGCACTTGAAGAGCATGAACGAAGGAAGGGCGTTTAAAACGATTAAGAAAATAATCGAAAAAGATCTTGGCTATTCATTCTATTCAAAAGTAATAAAAGCTCATGAATTCGGCTTGCCGCAGCTTAGACCCAGACTCTTTATGGTGGGGTTCAGGGATTCTCGCTTGAAGTTTGATTTTCCGGAACCATACGGTTTAAATAAAACCATGTCCGATGTTTGGAATGGTGATTGTGATCGTGATTTGGGGTATACGTTGAGAGTCGGAGGGCGGCGCTCCGGAATTGATGATCGTCGAAATTGGGATGCGTACAGAGTTGATGGAGAAGTTGTATTCATAAGCACTGAAGAGGCTAAGGAGATGATGGGCTTTCCGCCCGATTTTAGTTTTCCCGTATCCGAAACTCAAGCCATGAAACAGCTGGGAAACAGCGTTGCCGTTCCGGTCGTAAAAGCCATAGGGAGGAAAGTTGTAAAAGTCTTAAATAAAAGATATGACTGATATATTCTCATCCGAGAAAAGGAGCGAAATAATGTCCAACGTAAAAACCCAAGGTACGGACATAGAAGAAATTTTGGGTGAAATAGTAAAAGAGTTTTGGCAAGATTACAAATATCACAAAAACGTAAAAAATCTTCCGGGAACACCGGATGTTCTTTTTTTAAAGAAGAAGATTGCCGTATTCGCCGACGGTGATTTTTGGCACGGCAAAGATTTTGAAGAGTGGCGGGACGAAATCCCGGATTTCTGGGAAAATAAAATTAAGAAAAATATCGAAAGGGATGAAAGGCAGACTAGAGAGTTGGAAAAAATGGGTTATGGAGTATTGAGATTTTGGGGATCGGAGTTAAAAAAGAACCCCGAAATGGTGAAGAACAAGATACAAGAGAAGCTGTATAAATAGATTTATTTGACAATATTGACTATAGGTGGTACTGTTAAAATACAAATATGATACATATTTGGAATATATATAATTTTAAAACCAAATGCAAGACAGAAATAAAAAGAGAGAAAGATTTAAGAGATTGGCGGAATACAGAACCAATCAAGTTCTTAAAAGATTGGATGTATTATCCAATTGTGCGAACAGAAGCAATTATGAATACACCGAAGAGGAGGTTGATAAAATATTTCGTGAGATAAATAAAAAAGTCAG
>CAYNQG010000063.1:0-1608 GCA_964399315.1 uncultured Candidatus Saccharibacteria bacterium | reverse complement strand
TCCAATCTCTTGAGATAGAGGCTCGCCGGAAAAAACCTCTATTTCCGGATGATACTCATTTTCAATCATCCAGTCTAAAACCTTCTCCAAATTTTCTAAAATTTCATCATTATTCCTTTTTTCAGGCGGATAAAGCTGATCTCCATATCTATAAAGATAGCAATATTTACATTCCAGATTGCATTCAGAAGTAAGATAAAATTCAACTGAGGAAAAGTTTTGATTCTCCTCTTTTTCTGGATTTTTCCATCCGGTAAAAAGTGTTCTCTCAAAAAAATTTTTAAGTAGTTCTTTGTTTTCTTTTTCAACTGACATTTTTTTCTAAATCATTTAAAATTTCTCTAAACGCTCCGTTTCCAAACATTCTAATGAGTGATATCGGCGTTAGGTGAATTGATCCGGTATTGAGAAGGTTTTCCATAGGGCAAGATAAAGCTGTGTTTATAAAAAGACAAAATAAATTTAAATATTCCTCATTCTTTAAGAATTCCTCCTCTACTTGGTCAACTAAAGCCAGTTCTTTTGTCATTGAGTACGTATAAGCCAAAGATAGTTTCCAAAAATCATGATACCCGCGCATAACATATTCAAATCTCTTCTTTTCATAATCATCATCTACAGAGACTGTATACCAATCCTTAATAAGTTGAGTAAACCCACGATCCATTAGTGTCTCATCCCAATTGTCTTTATTAGATTTTTTAACACCCTTTAAATACCTATCATCATTCATATAAAAAGACCTATGGCACATATGAACTTTATCCTCTAATCCGATTTGAGAATCACCGCCGGAGCAGGTAAACATTCTTTTCTTTTTCCAAATCTCATCGCCATAATCAAATATTTTTTTAAGTCTTCCAGTATAAGTGCTTCTCCCTCTCTTGTGTAGTTTTTTAAGAAACAAGCCAAACTCTTTTCCGTCCTCCGAACTATAATCACCGGGAACAGCTAAGGTGGGACCTATAGACCCCTTTCTAAGAGTTACTCTTTTATTGTTATTAAGCTTATCAAACTTTCTGTTTAAATTCTTAAAATAATTAAAATAATTATCTATTTCATCAGGCCTTTCGTTCATCACAGCTATATTTTCAATAGAGATCGTAGGCTTCCACTTAAATTCTACTTTAATGTTGGATATATCTTGAAGACTGTCGATAAGAGTAAAAAAATTCTCAGGAATTTTTTTTGCCGCTCCTTTAAATCTATTTTGATCTACTATTAATTCATGGCCATCCAATGATATTTGCACCTCCAGAGTTAACTCTTCAGCCCTTTTGTCTAAAGCCTCTGCAAAACTAATTATAGAATCAACCGCACTTATAGTTGAAGTGCTAAATCCAATACCCTCTAAATTAGGTAAAAGATCTACAATTTCATCTAATTTTTCTTCCAATAATGGTAAAGTTAATCCCGGCTCCGTTCCCCAGAAGGATAAAAATTTTAAGTTTTTTCGGTTGCTTATTTTTTTAAAATCCTTTAAAAACTCACCGCTCTTTATTTTTTTTGCTATATCTTCATGTATTTCATCCATCTCCTTGGTTTTAGGTATATAGCAATATTCACAATTAAGTGGGCACTTTCCAGTTGTTAGAATTTCTATTGCTT
>CAYNQG010000062.1:0-1661 GCA_964399315.1 uncultured Candidatus Saccharibacteria bacterium | reverse complement strand
TACTGGCAACCCCAATAGGGCCGGCGATTGCCGCTGGAGCTATGACCGTTTCTTCCGTCTCAGTAGTCTTTAATTCTCTAAGACTGAAAGGAGAGTAATATAGTTGACTGTAACTAAATTTTATTATATAATAAAGCATCTTAGCTCATTAAAAAAAGGAGTGATAAATTTGTTAAAGAAGAGTTGTTTTTTGATTTTTGTTTTTGTCTTGCTTTTAGTTGCTGCTTCTCCTGCTAATGCTGAAATTGATTGGTTGGAATTGGAAGAAGCCCCTCCTCTTCCCCCTTGGACAATAGTCTTTTCATTTTCAATGTCTCAGGAACATACTTTTGGAGAGCTAATAATAGGACAAAATCAGGATGGGAGTCCGTTAATTCAAGGAACTACCATTTATTCTGATTATTCTGATTTAGAAACTAACTGCGAGGCTGAAACTCTATTTTTTGAAGCTGTTTATCTAGGTGATCAGAAGCCAGACAGGTTTATGGAAATGATGTGGAGAGGAAAAGGCGAGTATCCATCTGTAATTGAGAAAAAAGAACTGGAAAATGTATTGAATCTCATTAGAGAAAATGAAAATTGGATTATCCTTGATGATTCAGTGGTAGGGACAAGTCCCTTTTAATAACAATTCGCTAAAGCCGGCTGCAAAGCAGCCGGTTTTTACATAGGTTTGTCTTTCCATATATTTTTGATATAGTTGACTAAAGCTGATTACAATACATAATAAAAATAATATGTTTGATAAGTTTAAACAGGCGAAGAAGATTAAAGACTTAAAAAGCCAACTCTCTAAGGAGAAAGAAACCTGTGAAAAAGGAGGTGTTGCTGTTACCGTAAACGGGCAAATGAAAGTTGAAAACATTGAAATTGATTCGGAAGCTGAGATCGAAGATGTTCAAGAGTTAGTTAAAGATTGTACTAACAAAGCTTTGAAAGCAATCCAAAAGAAAGCTGCTAAAAAGATGCAAGAAGAGGGAGGTTTCTAAAATGTTAAAAAAGGTAGATTTAAAAAAGAAAGACTTAAGTGACTATTATCGATATTTAAGTGAGGAGAAGATTAAACAGATAGAGAAGTCTTTCAAGAGGCTCGAGGATAAAAAAATAATACATATTAATTCCACTTCAAGCGGTGGAGGTGTGGCACAAATCTTAACCAGTTTAGTGCCTCTTTTTAATTCTGGAGGATTAGATGTTAGCTGGTATAAGATTGATGCTCAAAAGTCTTTTTTTGAGATAACCAAAAAAGTGCATCACCTTTTCCAGGGAGACGAGGTTAGCTTAAGCAAACAGGAGAAAGGTTTATATCTGAAAGTTAACAAAGATATTGCCAGCGATTTAAAAGAGATTGATTTTGATCTATTAGCAGTGCACGACCCTCAGCCTATGGGTTGTATTAATTTTTATAAAGAAACTCCTGCAATACTTAGGTTTCATCTTGACAGCTCTCAGTATTCTAAATCGTTTTTTGATGATTTTATCAAGCAGTATGATGAGATTGTTTTTAGTGATAAGAGGCATGTAATTGAAGGCGTAGAGGGAAGTGTTTTCGCTCCGGCTATTGATCCTCTTTCTGATACTAATAAAAATTTAGAAAAATCCAATAAAATAATTAAAGATTTAGGGGTTCGTGTAAATAAACCGGTAATTTCTCAAGTTTC
>CAYNQG010000061.1:0-1662 GCA_964399315.1 uncultured Candidatus Saccharibacteria bacterium | reverse complement strand
GTCGATGAAAGATTCCAACTCATCATAAGAGTATGAGAGATCGGGTAACTTATGTTTCATAAGTTTTAAATTGATTACTCCTTAATCTTTTTTTCAATCTCTTCTTTTGATAATTTTTTCTTACAGAAAAACCAGTCATCACAAGTTATGGAGTCATCATTCATTCTCTCCTCAGCCTCATCAGAAGTTCCGGCAGGAGGAACAATCACGTCATCACCCGGTTGCCAATCGGCGGGTGTAGCAACTCCAAATTCATCAGCAGTTTGAAGACCCACCATTATTCTGTAGAGTTCATCAAAATTCCTACCTAAACTAAGCGGATAATAGAGCAGAGTTCTTACTACTCCTTCCGGGTCAATTACGAAAACTGCCCTTACAGCTTCAGTCTTACTCTCTTCCGGTTGAATCATTCCGTACTTTTTAGCAACCTCCATACTGACATCGTCTATGAGAGGGAAGTTCACTTCCGCGTTTTTTATTCCTTTATGAGTCAGTTTTTCCTTTAAAGTTCTAAGCCAAGCAATATGTGAATGCAATCCATCAACAGAAAGCCCAACTAATTTAGTGTTAATTTCTTCAAATTTATCCTCCATATTAGCAAAGGTCATAAATTCGGAAGAACAAACCGGAGTAAAGTCAGCCGGGTGACTAAAAAGAATTACCCAATTTCCTTCAAAATCTTCGGGGAAGTTAATCTCTCCCTGTGTAGTTTTAGCGGTAAAGGAGGGTGCCTTTTCTCCTATAAGAGGCATTGTATTTTCATCTTCTTCGATCATCTCTTTTTTTTGAACGTCTTTTTCGTTTTTCATGATATTTTATATTATTAATAATCATTACTAATAAGATAACATACTCTTTTAAAAATGCAACACCAACAACGATTCCCTCCTGAAACGGATTCATTCTAAACGATTGACTTATCTTTCTATTTTCTTTAGAAGATTGTCTTACTCCCTTATGTAAGTAGGTTCTGAATTATAAAAAAAGACCCTCAATCGAAGGTCTTTTCCGTTAAAAATTAGCTGGAAATTTAAAAAGCCAGTTCTTCAGCTTCTTTAATTAAACTTTTAGTCTCCTCTATTCCTTGAATCCAAAAATCAACACCACGGATATCAATATCCATCTCCTTAAATATCTCTTTGGGAGGTTTGGAGGTGCCGGTTTCTAAAAATCTTTTCACCTCCCCGATAAAAGAGGGGTTCTCTTTAACCCTTCTTTGTAAAGATTTAGAAATTAGTAGTCCGCCGGCGTAGGAATAATTATAGAAAAATCTTCTAAAGTGAGACCAGTATACCCACCAATTCTCAGATCCTTCCGATTGCTCTACATAATCACCCATATAAGCCTCCATATGCCTCTTAAAGAGCTTCCCGATCTCGTCTTTGGGAAGATAACCCTTTTTTCTAAACTTATCGTGTAACTGCCGCTCAAAATTAGTTGCGGCAATTTGTCTATATATTGTCGATATGTCTCTGTCCAGCTTGTTCATGATGATGGATAGCCTCAACTGATCATCGGATTGACCGGCTATCTCCTGAGTAACAAAATCCTCAAAAAAAGTGCTGGCTACTTCGGCAGTAAAGGTAGAAACCCCAAAATTTAAAGAGTTCTGCCTTCTCCTCATAAGCTCATTATTTATTCCATGACCCGCTTCATGAATTA
>CAYNQG010000060.1:0-1675 GCA_964399315.1 uncultured Candidatus Saccharibacteria bacterium | reverse complement strand
TGCAAAAAGATAATTACCTAAAGGCGATAGATGAGCCGAAGAGTTCAAAAAAGTATAAAGAACTGGATAAAGAGCTTATGGATTTAAAAATAATTTTGGACCTTTATTTTAGTGGGAGTGACGATCTTTACCAGAAGCGATTGAAAAAATTTAAAGAAAAAATGAAAAATTAAAGGGGTTGAAGAAAGATTTTAATATTTTTTATTATTACTCATGTGCTAAAATAAAATAAATATGCCAGAGAATAAATCATTTTTTTCAAAATTAATATCCTTTGAAAAGAAAAAAAAGAACGTTAAAAGATCTAAATTCAAAAAGATAGACAAGGAGGATATCTGCGAATCAATAGACATTCCGCAAGAGGAAATTTCCGACTTTCTATTTAAAAGATATTGTTTTTTAGTTCTTCTACTTATAGTTTCAATAATCATAGCTTATGGAGTAGCGGAAATAACTTACTCCACCCTGCATATTAGAGGGAATATAGATATGGGTGAAATCTATTGGTTTAACGAGGATGTTGATCCTGAGGGTCATTATAGATTTGATTCCGCCTCCGGATACAGATTATCTCAAACTCCATCCAGAATGGGTGCTGTTTTGCCTGATGGTCGAGTTGAGTCCATTGGCATACTTCAAGGTAATGATATGGGGTTTCAGGATGATAGAGATTTTAAAACTGAAAAGCCCGAAAATCAAATAAGAATAGCAGTTTTAGGGGACTCGTATACTTTTTCTGCCTGGACTGAAAAAAGTTGGATAAGAGTTGCTGAAGAAAGGATGAATGAACAGCTTGACGATAAAGAGATATTTCTAATGAACTTTGCAATTGATGGTGCCGGTTTAGGTAACTGGGCGTCCATAATTGAGAATATATTTCTTGAAAAAGATCTGGGTTTGGATGGTATTATAATTGCTAGTTGGAGCTGTGACCTGAGAAGGCAATTTGTTTGGAGGCATGATGGATACATGTTAGTTAAAGATGAGGAGACGGGTCAATATTATGAAAAAAGGCAACCGGGCTTAAAAGTAACGACCGTTCATAGTTGGGATCCGGATGATTACCCGGAAAACAGAAAAGATATAATGGGTGAGTGGGGTCCGGACTGGGGGTGGAAAACTCTGGATTCTGAAACAGTTGATTCAATTGAGGCGGGAGAATGGAGGCACCAGCCCGACTTAAAGCCCTACCTAACGATAAGATTAATTGAGTTCGTAAAAGATTTCAGGGCAACGTGGGGAGAAAATATAGTTGTTTATGGTGAAGATAGAAAAGATGTCTATTTGGATAATTTTGAAGAAGAGCAATTAGATTTAATATTTGATTTAGGTAAAAATCTTGAGAAGATTAATCTCCCGACATTAACTTTTTCATTTAGTGGACATGAAGAATGGTATAAAAGAGATGAGATTTTTGCAGAAATAATCGGAAGTGAATATATTTCGGACAAAGAAAGTGGATGGCCGGAGGTAGACAACTTCCATGGCGATGAAATTAGAATAAAAAATGATGGACATTGGAATGATAAAGGAGCTTATCTTTTTGGAGAAACAGTGCATAAATCAATTTTAGATTGGATTCTTGAGGATGTTGTTAAGAGGGAATAAATGAGTAATAATGTTGACTTTTGTAAGTTATGGGTATATACTCATAACAAGCAAAGGTCGTAAAAAT
>CAYNQG010000059.1:0-1736 GCA_964399315.1 uncultured Candidatus Saccharibacteria bacterium | reverse complement strand
TATTTTTATTTTTTGAATCAATTATTTAATGATAGGGCTATTGTTGTTTTTAATCCAATTCACCCCTATTTTCCTCTTAATTTTTACCGAATGTTAACAAACCGCCCTACTTTGTTAACATCTTTTGAGAGATGTAAACAAACTTTTAAATTTGTTTTTTTAAATCTGATTTAAAAGGTAATTTAGATAAATGCTGGCTAGTCATTATTGATTTCCGGGTGTTTTAGAAGTTCTTTAAAGATATCATCTTCGGAATCTATATTTGGATCCTTATTGATAAGCTCTTCGCTTGCATAAACACAAGGGAGTCCATTAGTCATTGTAGTTACATAACTGATCTGCTCGGAAGTTCCATCCTCTCTTTCAACTATCTCCGAATAATTAAGCCCTTCCGGATTTGAAAGTGTAGAAAAGTTAAGTTGTTGAGAACTTCTGGTAGAAAGTAGCGTACCTATCATTCCTTGGCAAGGGGTAGTGCAATAACCCGGTTGACGCTGTATAGGATCTATTCCTTCAACCTCTTCAGGCGGCACGTCTTCTTCTAAAACTTTGGTGTTGTAAACTTCCGACTTAAAAAAGCATTGTCCATCGTTAGAAGATCCTTCAAGACTTATTTTTTCAGTAAAAGAAAATTTTAAAAGTAAGTTAGCAGTAATATCCCATTGAAATTCTCTATTATGATCACCTTTTTTGTGGTCAGTTATCACTTTACCAAAGTCTGTGAATTGATCTTCTGATTGAAAACTTTGCGTGATACAATCAAAAAAATAATCATTTTTAACTGCTCCGGATTGAAGTTCTTCATGAAAAGTTCCAAAATATTCTTCAGGCATAAAGCAGAAATTTTGATCTCCAGTGTAGTGTGGGTAAAATATATAATCGAGATCTTTAATTCCCGCTTGTTCTTTAAATAAAGCTTGAATCTCATTTCTATCTTCTTCCGGAATATCTAATGAGTAAGAAATCTGACAATAGCCATCTTTTAAACCTAGAAAAGATAATTTTCCTTTGAGGGGAATATTCATATCTCCCTCTTTTAATTCAAGGTCAACTTGAAAATTACCGGATTGACAATTATCAGCATCATTTAAAGCAAGTTCTTGGTTTTCTTCAGGTTGTTCTGATTCTTTGCTTTGAGAATTTTCATCATCTTTCGGGTTGGATTCTTCTTTTTTATCTAATTCACTCGTAACCTCCTGATTATTATTATCATTTACCTCTTCTTCATCTTCATTACTTTTGCTTTCTTTATTCTCCTTTTGGTCGGTCTCTTCCTCCTCTTTAATGTTTTCTTTTTGCTCATCTTCTACGTCTCGCTTTGCCATTTCCGGCTCATTATCCCTTTGATTAGTTTCCTCACCCTCATTTAAAATATAAAAAGCACCAAAAACTGAAAAAGATAAAATTAACAAAACAAAAACGCTACCTACTAGTAATTTTTTATTATTTTTTTGCTCTTTAGAAGGATTTGATTTTTTATTCAAATAATTAAAAGCATTGTCTATACTTTGACTACTCCAACCAACTTCTAAAAGAGCTTTCTCTATATCTTCTTTTGAATAGCCGGCCTCTGTTTGTTTTTTTATATATCTTCTAATCTTCTCTTTATTATTCATAACTTATTTTCTTATTATTTTTTACTAAATGCAAACAAACTTTTAATTTTTATTGCCATCACCCGGATTGTTTAAAATTTCTCTGACTTCATTAAGATCCAGAGATCGTTTCTCTTTTTC
>CAYNQG010000058.1:0-1758 GCA_964399315.1 uncultured Candidatus Saccharibacteria bacterium | reverse complement strand
CTTTTGAAAAGTCCGCGCCAGCCTGCCCTGCCTGCCGGCAGGCTGGCGGCAGGCAGGCACGACCCATCTCCATGTGAGGGTTGTTGTCTGAAGGGGCTCTCGCAGGAATTTCAGCATGGTTTTTCGACTTTGTCGAAAATGAAATTCCGAGAGCGTAAGATCCGAATCGTCGCTGGACGATTCGAGATGTGGTCCTTCAAGACAACAACCCGAACTAACTTATTTCTAAAAGCTTAGAAATCTTCTTCTTTTCAAAGCCGACAACAACATCATCTCCTATTTCAGTAACCGGAACACCCATTTGGCCGGTTTTCTCCTTCATCTCCTTGAGAGCCTCCTCATTAGCAGAAACATCAACCTCTTCGTAATCAATTTCATTTTTTTCAAAAAACTTTTTAAGTGCCACACAATAAGTGCAAGTCGGCGTACTATATATTTTTACTTTTTTTACAGACATATTTTTTTATTAATTGTTTAACTTAAGTTTAAAACAAAAGCCTCTTTTTTACAAGATATATCAATGTTAAAAAGAAAGACAAAACCCGAAGAATAAAATCTTCGGGCAGCCTTTTTTTGTTTTAACTCTTAGTCTTTCCTAGTCTTCAAAAACATATTTTTTCAAAAAATTCTTCTGATCAATTCTACCCAATGATCCTTTTTTGCATTCATTTTCACCGAAATAACTTGCTTGATCAGCTCCTTTTCCTTTTATAAGTAGAGGAATATCTTCAACGCAATGACTCTTCATAATACTGCAAGTTGAATGATCAGAAGTGATAACTAGATTTCCAATAAACTCATCAAAGACTTTTAATTTTCTGTCTATCTTCTCAATAAACTCTTTTTTTGCCCAGAAATCTCCATCTTCAGCCAGGCTATCAGTTGCCTTGACGTGAACAAAAACAAAGTCGTAATCGGATAGGATAGCTTCCCGGGCTTTGCTGAACTTTTCTTCCAGATTGGTTGTTGGTAAGCCGTTAGCTCCCTCCACCTCCAAAACGTCCATCCCCAATAACTCTCCTATTTGCTTATACAGAACCTTTCCTGCGATTGCCGCTGATTTACGATTGTATTTTTCTTCAAAGGATGGCAAGTCAACCACTCCGGAAGATCCTCGTGTCAAAATATAATTAGCAGGAAGCTCTCTTTCCTTGTTGAAAGAATGATTTTTTAAAGTGTTGTGAGTTTTTTCCAGAAAGCGGTTCAGAACTTCGGCGGTAAATGCAGCTTCATCAGTATCTTCCAGGGGTTCAATTTTATCCAGCCCGAATCCTCCTTTTCCGTAATGAGGATCACCATCGGATATTTTTGCAGAAAGCCCTTCTCCCTTCATAGCTATTCCCAGTCTATGTTCTCTTGCCGACTTAACTACAAACTTAACTCCATCTATCTCCATCCCATCTATTTCCTCTATTAATTCGGAGGGTTCTTTTATTCTTCCCGCTCTTCGATCAATAACATCTCCATCCTGAACGGTTGCAAAATTACCTCGTAAAGCAACATCGCCCTTCTCAAGATTAATTCCGGATCCGGAGGCGGTAACAATCCCCCTACCTAATCCGTATTCTTGATAATCGTATCCAAAAAGTGAAAAATGACCCTCTTCTGAAGTCGGTAATGCACCCTTATAAGAAGGCAGAAGAAGTCCTAATTTTCCCTCTTTTGCCCAACTGTCCATAGTTGGAGTTTTTGCCTTTTCTAAAGGAGTTTTGTTTTTAAAAGCCGGTATCTTTTCATCTCCCAGTCCATCCAAAACGA
>CAYNQG010000057.1:0-1811 GCA_964399315.1 uncultured Candidatus Saccharibacteria bacterium | reverse complement strand
TTTTCATTTTACTATTTATTTTTTGAAAGTGATCCCTGTATTAAGGAGTACTTTATTCAACCTCCCTATTATCACTTATTTTTTCTGTTAAGCGATAAGACAAGTATCCAACTCCCATAATTGCAAGCCCGGCAACAATCAAAGTTATTGGCCACCCCATGTTGTCTATGAAATACCTTTCGGAAACTATTATTATATGAACCGGCAGCAGAAGAGCTCCGGGAATCAAAATCACCTTTTTAGCTAGATAAGTTCCCAGAGCAATTACCATTAAAATAGCTATTATGGCAATGAAGTCCCAAATTCCTCCGGAGTGAATATATGTCAATCTAAAGAGAGGGATAATAAAACCTAAAACTCCAAGTGAGTACAGTCTGTTGGAGAACCCATTCAATAAATTCAGCCCTTCAGAAAAGAGGTAAGCAATGTAGATATAACCAGCCCCAACAAGAGAAGTCATTACCCAATTTACAGCTTCCGGACTACCCAATAAATCCATTACGGAAGCAATAAAAACAGTTCCTCCAAAAATAGAAGCGGCAGCATGAGGAAGAAGGTCTTGATCCCTGAAAGAAGAGATGATGGTTGGAATAATCAATATCACAAAGGGAAGGGATAGTAGGCCAAAAAGAAAACCGCCCAATATTGTAAACATAACAAAAATCAGAGCCAATGTTGACGAGAGTGAAAACTCTTTCAGTCTACTCTTAAAACCAATCCAAATTAAAATCAAAGAAACCACACTGGCGCCTACTAACCATTCGGAACTTTCATAAAGTAAAGCGAGCATAACCGGAGAGATAGCAACCCCCAGTGAGCCTAAAAAGTACAATAAACTACTTAACCTCTTTTTGATAATTTCATATCTTGTTAGAAGGAATTTATTCAAGCTCAGATAAATCAATCCGATTAAAGCTGTTAGATAGATAAAAGCCGCATCTGATTTTATAAAAATATTTTCAATGTAGCTTTCAAAAAAATCGATAGCAATAAAGCAATATAGCGACCAGGTTATTGAAGCAATTAATAAAGTGATATACAGCGTCTCTTTTTTAATATAAAAGAGAACTCCCAAAAGCAAAGATAAAAAAGAAAAGATCAACAAATGAACCTCGGGAATAAAATTAAGTGAGTAGACTTCAGATGCGATAATTCCTCCACCAAAAATAATTAGGAAGGCAGAGATTAGAGTTAAGGCATATTTTAATGCTTTTAGGGTATTGGTGAAAAACTCCAACCCCAAAACTGAGAGATAAGCCAATAACCCCAATCCAAACGTAGCAGCTATTCTAAGAGCGGTTCCCATTGAACTCCAGCTGTCTAAAATCAAAAGAGTTGCCCCGGTCACTACCACCAACGCACCTATCATATAGGCAACAGTCGGCAAAATCTTATTTTTAACCTTACTTACTACTTTTCCTTTTTTGTTCTTATCTTTCTCCTCTAAGGAGTTTAGAACCTCCTCTTTTGAAAAAGATTCTTTATTATTTTGGATGTAACTAAGAACCTCCTCTTTTGACCACTCTTTTTTATTTAATTTATCTTCCATATTATTTAATTATTTTTATAAATTAATCTTCTATTACCCAGCCCAGATGAGTGAAAGAATAACTATAGTCTATATTTATTTTTTTACTTTTTTCTGCTTCTGTATCATAAAGATAAAAATTAGAGTCGGAACCAAAAAGGGTAAATTCTGGCCGTCTGGTCTCAACTTTATATCCATCCGGAGAAACGTCCTCCTTTATTAATTTCATCTCCTCTACTTGCTCTAGATCAACTTCTTCCACCCTGCCTTCTTCCATAATATA
>CAYNQG010000056.1:0-1839 GCA_964399315.1 uncultured Candidatus Saccharibacteria bacterium | reverse complement strand
GCTTCAAAGAATGGTTTTTAATTTTGATGAAGGGTATAAAGTTAATTCTCAAAAAAGACAAGAACTATCCGGAAATAATAGTAATGGAGATGGCCGCCGACAAGCCCGGTGATATTGAATATTTAACCAGCTTTATAAAACCACATATCGGAGTTGTTACTGCAATAGGGGAAACGCCGGTTCACTTGGAGTTTTTTAAAAGTGTAAATGAAGTAGTAAAGGAAAAATCACTACTTGCAAAACATACTAAAAAAGGTGGAACTGTTTTGCTTAATGCTGACGATGGAAGGGTTTTTCAAATGAAAGGAAGATCAAAAGCAAAAGTAAAAACTTTCGGGTTTTCCAAAATAGCTAATGTGCGAGCAACTGATTTTGAAGTAATTGAAGATAGCGATTATCCCGGAGTTAAATTTAAAGTAAATCACGAAACCGAGGAGCATGCTGTTGAGGTTCCGGGAGTTTTTGATAAAGGTACAATTTATTCAATTTTAGCAGCTTTGGGTGTCGGGATTGCAATCGGAATTCCCGTTTATAGATTAGTTGAGTCCTGTAGAAAAGTTAAACCTCCGAAAGGACGAATGAGAATTTTACCCGGAAATGGATTTAAAATTATAGATAGCAGTTATAATTCAGCACCCGAATCGATGAAATTGTCGATCGAAACACTTAAAAAATTATCCGCAAAAAGAAAAGTGGCCGTTTTGGGAGATATGCTGGAGTTGGGAGCTGAATCAGAGAGAGCTCATAAGAAAATAGGTGAGATGGTTGATTTTGTTTCGGTCTTGATTACTGTTGGGGATGACTCTAAATTTATTTCCCAAACGGCAAAAGAAGGCGGTTTTGATGGTGAAATCTATCACTTTAAGAGTTCGGAAAAAGTCAAGGAGAAAATAGAGGAAATAGTAAAAGAGGAAGATTTAGTTTTGGTTAAAGGATCGCAGTCTATAAGAACAGAAAAAGTTGTAGAGCAGCTTATGACCGGTAATCCCGAGGAAGAATTAGTAAGGCAGTATTATCCCTGGAAAAAAAATGAGAAGAGTTAATAAAAAATATAGAAAAAGAAAGCAAAAATCAATCTACAAGACGAAGATATTTTGGTTTGCTTTAATCATCTCCGGATCATTAATTTCTTTTTTAATGATTCTTGCATTCAATCCCTTCTATCAATTGAAGTTTATTAGAGTAGAGGGGCTTAATTTAACAACCGAGGGAAGTATAAAGAGTTTTTCTATGGATAGATTTGGGTCACAGGGATCAATTGAATTAAAGAGTTTGCCGCTTTTTTCTACAAATAAAATTAAACATGAAATTTTAAAATCCTATCCACATATTGGAAGCATAGAGATTAAAAAAGAGTTCCCGGATACCCTAAATTTGATTGTCACCGAGAGAGAAAAAGAGTTCCTTTGGTGCTTGGATCGCGAAGGTGATAGTTGTTATGACATTGACTCTGATGGAGTAGTTTTTAGAAAAAGAAGTTCCGGCTTGGATCAATTCAAGGTAGTAAATCAGCTAAAAGAAGAAGTTCATTTGGGAGAAGAGGCGGTTTCTAAGGAGGTTCTCCTGTTTATTATGGAGGCAAAAAGAAGACTTGAAAATATTTTTATTGTAGAGAAGATGATTATTCCTACCCCCAAAAGCCTATTTGTTCAGTTAGAAAATTTTGAAATTAGATTTAATCTTGAAGATGATCTAAGCCAACAATTGGAAAGACTAGAAATTCTTTTGGAGAAAGAAATTAGGGAAATGGACAACTTGGAGTACATTGAATTACGTTATGGAAATAGTGTTTACTATAAAAAATAATATGAATTTAAGTGGAGAAATTAGAGAGGCTCT
>CAYNQG010000055.1:0-1877 GCA_964399315.1 uncultured Candidatus Saccharibacteria bacterium | reverse complement strand
GGAAGGAGACAATGGGGAGTGGCCAGCTTTACCATGGAAGCATTGAAAGATATCCACCTGGTAAAAGAAACCAAAGAGGCGGCCGGAGAAATTTTGGAAAAAGACAATGATTTAAGTAATCACGGATTAATTAAAAAGAAATTAAAATCCGTAGAAAAAAATATTCACTTTGAATAAAGAATTACTTAATTATATAAAAACGTAAAAAATGTCTCCTCGGGAGGACTCGAACCCCCACTTGCGGCTTAGGAGGCCACCGCTCTATCCTGTTGAGCTACGAGGAGATGTTTGCTAATTATAATTAAAAAAGAAGCTTAATCAAATTCAAGAAAATATCCGTCCCTAATGGACGGATTTATATTTTGTCAATTTATTAAAATGATGGGCGACCGACGGGACTCGAACCCGCACCAACTCCTGAACCACAATCAGGTGCTTTACCAATTAAGCTACGGTCGCCATAATTAAAAAGAAGAATGTACCTCCACCAGGACTCGAACCCGGACACCGGGCTTAGAAGGCCCGTGCTCTATCCCGTTGAGCTATGGAGGTCTATCACTGCACAACTATTATACAAATTAGTTTCACTTAGTCAATACCACTACTTGAAAGTTGTTATAATTATGTTACTATAAATAGACGTTAATGTTTAAAAATTTGAGCAAAAACTTAATATCCTTTCTTATAGTGATCCTTCTTATGGTGGGTCTTTTTGGAATAGCTTCTGAAGAAGGAGGGCTTTTTGATACTCCGGACAGAATACCGACTAGAGTTCTGATAGAAAGAATTAACAATGAAGAAGTGCAAGAAATTACTTTAACCGGGAACGAGATAGAAGTTCTCTTTACCGATGAAGAAAGAGCTATTACTCGAAAAGAGGACAATATATCTCTTCTGGAATTTTTAGAAAGGTGGGGTATCGAAGATGAAAGAGCAAGAGAGTTAACTATCAACTATGAGGAAGAGCCGGATTGGGGCTGGTTATCAACCTTACTAATTGTCTTTTTACCGATCGTCTTCCTGCTTGTTTTCTTTCAGATGTTGATGAAAAAAGCCAAAGGGGGCGCCGGAAGCGCTTTGGACTTCTCTAAGGCAAAGGCTCGCCTATTTGGAGAAGGGGGGATGCCCAAAAAAGATGTTGACTTTGATGATGTAGCCGGGCTGGAAGAGGCTAAAGAGGAGTTAAAGGAGATAGTTCAATTTTTAAAAGATCCGCAAAGATTCGATAAAGTGGGAGCTAAAATTCCTAAAGGAGTTCTTCTTACCGGTCCTCCGGGAACGGGAAAAACTCTTCTTGCCAGAGCTGTTTCCGGCGAAGCCGATGTTCCTTTCTTTGAGGTTTCCGGTTCAGAATTTATAGAACTTTTTGTCGGAGTGGGGTCCGGTAGGGTTAGAGATTTGTTCAAAAAGGCAAAAGAAAAACAGCCCTGCATTATATATATAGATGAGCTTGACGCAATCGGAAGAAAGCGAGGAGCCGGAGTTGGTGGTGGAAATGATGAACGCGAACAAACCTTAAACCAAATCTTAGTAGAGTTGGATGGTTTTGCTCAGGATACTAAAATTGTTGTTTTAGCCAGCACTAATCGACCTGATGTTCTTGATCCCGCTCTTCTTAGACCGGGCAGATTTGACCGGAAAGTAATTCTTGATTCTCCGGACTTGAAGGCTAGAAAGAAGATCTTGGAAATTCACACTCGAAAAAAACCTCTTGCTGACAACGTTAAACTCCAAGAAGTAGCTGAAAGAACCCCCGGTTTTTCAGGTGCAGATCTTGAAAACCTAGCAAATGAAGCAGCTATTCTAACTGCCAGAAAAGAAAATGAAAAAATTAGACAAGAAGAATTCCTGGAATCAATTGAAAAAGTAATGCTCGG
>CAYNQG010000054.1:0-1928 GCA_964399315.1 uncultured Candidatus Saccharibacteria bacterium | reverse complement strand
GGAACCGGTTTTGCATACCCTATAAAAGCTCCGCCGGTTGCCATGAGGATAAGCGGCAACAAAACGGTTCCGAACGGGTCAAGATGCGCAATCGGATTGAGTGTTAATCGTCCTGCATTTTTAGCTGTCGGATCGCCTAAAGACATAGCCGTCCATGCATGAGCATACTCATGAAAAACGGCCGACATAACGATTACTAAATATATTAATATTTGTTCAGCTGAAATTCCCATTACCTAAAGTCTAGCAAAAAATGAATTTATTAAAAGTACCCTTCTTGTTTTGACTTTCGCCCATTATAATGTATAATAGATTTCAGTATTAATCAAACAAGCTGATGCGAATCACCGTATTAGTTAAAAAAGATGGCTAAGTGTCAAATTTGTAATAAAAAATCAGAACTTGCGGGAAACTACGCAAAAACAAGAGGTCAATACAACCCAACAGGAAAGAGAAGAAGAAAGCCCAATATTCAAAAAGCTTTCATTCCCGAATCAGTTGAAAAGAAAGCATATAAAGAATTTGCAGGGAAGAAAGTTAAGGCATGCACCAAGTGCATAAAAGCTCTTTCTTAAATTTTCATTCGGGTCGTGGCCTAGAGGCTTAGGGCGCGCCGCTGGGGGCGGTGAGATCGCCGGTTCAAATCCGGCCGACCCGACCAATTATGTTATCCGCCTATTAGGCGAAGGATACCTACAAAAAAACACCTCCTATCGAGGTGTTTTTTTACATCGCCTATCCAAATTAAAACGCTCCGGAATCTTTCATTTTTTGAGCTGCTTTTTTCTGAATATTTTGAAGACCTTCATTGATGCAGTCCTTAACCAATTCTTGAGCATCTTCTCCGCTCAACTCTTGATCAATTTCAATAGAAGAAATTCTCATCTGTCCGTTTACGGTAACGGATACTCCTCCTTTTTCACAGGTTTCTTTTTCTTTTGCAAGTTGATTTTTAAGGTCTTTAATCTGCTTAGCTTGCTTAAATTTGTCAAACATCTTTTGTTTAAATTACAATTAATTCTAATTAACTATATCAAAAGCTGAACTAAAAACAAGAAAGTCACCCTTTTGGGTGACTTTTTAAATTAGTTGAATACCGCCCAGCCTTCTTCCTCTTCAATCAGCTCAATGATTGCCATCAACTTCTCAAAATCAACAGCTTTATCTTTAATAAACGATAACTGCTGACCTCTCCATACTTTTTCAATGAATTTAGCTGGCTTTTTATTACTCGAATAGACTGCATTAAAAAAAATCTCCTCCTCTTTCTTCTCAGTCTGAATATGAGTTCTATTGCTTCTTATTGAATTACTCCCTTCTTTCATCTCTCCAACTATAATTTCTGCAAAAATATCTTCGGAAATTGAAATTGAAAAAACGATAGTAAAGTTGGAAAGTGGAGGAGCTTCCTCCCACTTCATCCAATCAGATTCAGCATTAACAGGAGAAAAAGAAGCTAAAATAAAAACAGCAACAAGAATCAAACAACTCTTCTTTAACAAATTTATCACTCCTTTTTTAATGAGCTAATGTATTTTATTATATAATAAATTATATTTATAGTCAACTAAATTACCTCCTTCTCAACCTAAGAGAGTTCGATACAACTGACACGGAAGAGACGGTCATAGCTCCGGCGGCAATAGCCGGCCCTATCGGAGTAGCTAAAACTCCTAAAGCCGCAACGGGCAAAGCTAATGAGTTATAAAGATAGGCCCAGAACAAATTTTGCTTAATAATCCTAAAAGTTCTATTGGAAAGATCTATCGCTTCTATCAACTTTTCTAACTCTCCTTTAATAAGTGTTATGTCTCCGGATTCTATGGCGATATCAGTACCTGTTCCGATTGCTATAGACACATCAGCCTTAGTTAGCGCGGGAGCGTCATTAATTCCGTCTCCAACCATGGCTACGGTCCTTCCTTTGG
>CAYNQG010000053.1:0-1946 GCA_964399315.1 uncultured Candidatus Saccharibacteria bacterium | reverse complement strand
AGACTCTTCACTTCGTTCAGAGTGACGATATTGTTTGAGAGAGATCCAATCTCTCTTTAACTTGTGAGAGGTTCGATCTCTCACTTTTCTTGACATTAGTAACCAATATTAAGTATAATAAGCCTGTTCTTTTACAATAGTATTGATCAGAGAGGAGTTGCGAAAATGAAAAAAAAGATCAAGGTGGCTGCTGGTGTTTTGTCTATGCTGCTTTTAGTCTGGTATGGATTTAGATCTCCCTCTTTTCCTCTTATGGGCTACTTTATGATTCTTGTAGCTATTTACGGAGCCCTTTGTTGCGGATTAAAAGGAGGACTCTTATTTTCTATTTTTACCATTATCGTTTTCTTTTTTAGTTTTGATGGTAGTTTTAGAATTTTTCTCTCAGCCTCGGCTACTATTTTAATAATCGGAATTCTGGCCGGTAAGTTTAAGGATGTGGTTACGGGGCAGAGAGACTACAATAGAGCTCTTTTGAAGACTGTTCCCGGCATGGTTGCTCTACATACTACCGAAGGAGATTTTCTTGATATTGTCGGCTCCAAAAGTTTTTTGGAAGGAGAAAACATTGACCAAATTTTACCTGATCGGGTTTCGGAAAAGATTAAAAAAGGAATGAAAAAGGCGCAGATACACAATAAAATTGAAACAGTGGAGTATCAGCTCAAAGTCAAAGGGGAAGTAGAGCATTACGAAGCGAAGATAAATTACTTTAAAGAAAACAAGGCTCTAGTTCACATTAATGAGATTACAAAAAGAAAAGAGCTGGAAGAGAAGTTAAGATTAGAAAGTAATTATGATTCCTTAACCGGAATCCATAATCGATCTTATGCAGAAAAAATCCTCTATGAGTTAGATGAAGAAAGAGATGTTGGTCTTGTTCTTATTGATGTTAATGGCCTTAAGATGATCAATGATGTTTTTGGACATATAGAGGGTGATAGACTCTTAAGTAAGGTTGCTAAAATACTGGAAAGGAGCTGCAGGAAAGAAGATTGCGTTGCCCGCTGGGGTGGAGATGAATTTCTTCTTATTTTACCCAACACCAAAAGAGAAGAGGTAAATAAAGTAATTAAAAGAATAGAGAGAAATACTAAAAGAGAAGAGGTTGAATTTGGACGCCCTATATCTTTTGCTATCGGCATTGCCACAAAGAGAAAGAAAGAAGATGAGATATTTGATTTAGTCGGCCGAGCTGATGATAGAATGTACGACAATAAGCTTCAAGAGGGCAAGAGTGCAAAAGAGAGAATAATTAGGAATATACTCAACGAAATAGAGGATAAGGGAATTGAGTCAAAAAAACATCGACAAAGAATTATTGATCTTTCTATTCGTCTGGGTAAAGAGATTGGTCTTTCGGATTTAAAAATAGAAAATCTGAAACAGTCTTCTAAATTTCATGACATAGGCAAGGTTACCCTCAATTCAGAGGTAGTGGATAAAAGAGACAAGTTAACTATGAACGAGTGGGAGCAAGTAAAAAAGCACTGTAAGAAAGGGCATCAGATTTTGGCTTCTTGTGATGATTTTTTAGAAGTTGCTACCGATGTTCTTCATCACCACGAGTGGTGGGATGGAAGCGGATACCCCAATGGATTAAAAGGGGAGGATATACCGATAAACAGCAGAATAATTTCTTTAATTGATTCTTACGTAGTAATGCTGGATAGATTTGAAAAGAGAGAAGATGCGATGAAAGAAATAAAAAACTTGTCCGGAAAACAGTTTGACCCTAATCTAGTCACAAAATTTATTGAAGTCTTGTAAAATACAGCTACCGCTAAAAAGCGGTAGTTTTTTATTTTTCATATTATCTTTGAGAGAGGTTCGACCTCTCACATTTTAATAAAGCACACTGTCATTCTGAACTCATTTCCTTCGTCATTCTGAGAATATTTTTTTTGTCATTCTGAGGCCGCAGGCCGAAGAATCCCTTTAAAAAG
>CAYNQG010000052.1:0-2143 GCA_964399315.1 uncultured Candidatus Saccharibacteria bacterium | reverse complement strand
GCAAATAGTTTCTACTTCGAATGAATGGCTTTTGGAAAAAGAACTGGTTAATGAGTAATAGTGACTAGAAAAAATCTTAAAGCGTTACCCCAAGGGTGACACTTTAAAAAAAGCACCGCCTTTTTAGGCGGTGTTTTTAGTTACCTTTTGAAAAACTCAAAAGCGCTCTTGCGGGTTAGTCGTTTAGTTGACAGTCCGAATATTGACTTGTAAAGATCGGCGATATCCTTGCGACGGCCTTTGGAAGAGGTTATCCGAATTATATTTGAAAATTTCGGCTCATAAAACTGAATACCTCTTCCCATCGAAGCGGCACTGATCATGTTCTTGCAGGCTTCCTTTCTGCAAGAAACATAGCCGGGGCCTATAGAAAACAGGCCTCCTCTACCGGATCGTCTAACCGAAAAGAGATCAACTCTATCCCCGCAAATAGGGCAATCCATCTGTGGAGTTCTATTTTCTCCCTTAGCCATCAACCACTCCAGATGAAGATGATATCGGTTTAGAGGACCTCCTCTGTGATTCTTTCTTATTTTCTTCAGGTGCCAATTTAGAAAACCGTAGTTTTTAAACATTAGCAACTCCAACACTTCTCCTTTTCTGCTACCGCTCTGTATAATGTAGGGTTCTTCGGGACAGTAATCTTCTAAATTTTTCAAAAGAACTCACCTCCGTTTTTATTATAACATAAATTCTGTATTTGTCTATAAAATGAATAAAATAAACTCAAAATTCGGCAAAAACTCAAATAGATTTCTCCATACTGTAACAGATCCGAGGTTCGTTCGTTATAACTAACAAGAGGGGGCTAAAAGATAACCCTCAAAAAAAAGAAGACTCAAAATGAATAACTTAAACAGACAACTGAATAATCTTAAAAAGATAGAAGCTTCCAAAGAGTGGAAGTCGTCTTTCAAATCCGAACTTTTCGAAGAAGAAAAGATTCTCTTCATGCCGGTTGATTTTCAAGTGGCCGTTAGCTCTATAGCTACCGTCTGTCTTCTTTTTGCCACCTTTTCAATCTTTTCGATGGGTCCCTCAAATAGGGTAGAGCCGGCTCAAGCCCGACCGGTGTTCGATAGAATGTTGGCTGAAGAAAATGAAGAGGAGTCAGTTGAAGAGGAGCTGGAGATGGCGGCTAGAGACGTAGAAGAAGAGAGTTCGGTAGAGATAGATCTCGATTCACTTTCCGAAAGAGAAAAGCGCTACTTGGTAGAAAGATCAACTCAAGAGCTTCTAAAAGAGCTCGACCAGATAGAAGAGCGCTTCAATAGAGTGATGGCCAGATACAGATAGGCTTGCAAAATTGTTTCAGTTGCTTATAATGGGCAAAGGTAGAGGTAAGTTAAAAAGCGATTGTGATTAAAGAGAAGGGTCTAGGCAATTTTCTTTGCTCGCAATCAATGTACCTTGAAAATAGAAACCAGCAAAATATAAACCGATCCAGCACACTGATCGGCTCAAGGTCGATCAGTGTGCTGGATGTTAGAAAAAATAAAGGTCGAAAGTAGATTTTGTAGACGCTTGGATTTTCCAAGCAAGATTATTACATGTCGTCCCTCGTACATATATTATTAAAGTAGGGGAGGTCGACTGACGGCATCTTTTTCCGCTTAGGCGGACTGGATTAGTCGTAAATTATTAACCGATATATCTTCAACAAAAGGGGATATGTCAAACACGAAAATGAGTAACTTAACAAAAAAAATTGTTGTTGCTTCTCTTGCAGTAGCTATGGTGTTCTCACTCGGTGTGGGATTCGTATCTGCTGAAGAAGACTTCGAAAGCATTGACGAGATGTACGAAAGAGTAATGCAGATGATGGATGAGGTTGAAGAAGAGGAGGCAGCAGAAGATGCAGAAGAAACCGAATACGAAGTAGTATCTATCGACGGAATCCCAGAAGGATTCACTTTTCAAGAAAACATGAGACAAGGAGCTAGAGGAGAATCTGTAAAGTATCTCCAAATCCTCCTTAACACTGACCCTGACACACAAGTTGCAGAGTCAGGACCCGGAGCACCTGGAAACGAGACTGAATATTACGGTCCCGCTACTGCTGACGCAGTATCCAGAATGCAAGAAAAATACGCTGATGAGGTATTAGCACCTCACGGATTAACTTCCGGAACAGGAAACTTCT
>CAYNQG010000051.1:0-2261 GCA_964399315.1 uncultured Candidatus Saccharibacteria bacterium | reverse complement strand
TGGATTGATGGATTTTTCGGAATAGAAACATTTGAAGCTGTTGAGCGCTTCCAGCTCCAATACAAAAATGATATTTTGAGACCGTGGGTGGAAGCCGGAATTCACAATGACGAAAATATTCCAACAGGGTATGTGTTTGAAACTACCAAAAGACTCATAAACATGATTATGTGCCCGGATTTAGAGCTTCCAACACCCGATCTTTCAACCTACTTTAGAGGATCCATGCCTGAAGAAGATAATCTTCCTGATTTTCAAAACAGCTTAAATGAAAATGAAGAAGATCTTTTACCGGAAGTTTTTCTTGAAGATTTTAGGGGCTTTAAAGAAGATCCGGAGCAACCGAAAGTTGAAAGCAGTGATGGTGATATAGATGAAGAGAGTGAAGAAGGTGAAGAGGATGAAGATTTTATAGAGCTTTTAGCAGGATCCGTTTCCGGAGGCGGAATATCTCCAAGAATGGCTCAAATATCATTTGGATTTATGGGTCTGGCTTCTTTGGGGTATATCGGTTATCGATCGATCTATACTCGAAAAAGAAAAGCTCTTCAGCTTTAGTGGATATGGACTAAGTTAGGAATAGTTCAAAAGCCCTCGATACGAGGGTTTTTGAATTTAAATAGATTGCCATAAAGAGTAAGTTGTTTTCTGAAAAAGAAAAGCCGACCCGTTTAGGGTCGGATGTTTTTTTAGATGTTTCTCTTTTTTCTTTTTAAGTGTTCGATATGTTCCTTGATAAGAGTTATCGTAATCTCTTTCCCCAAGGTTATTGGAAACTGAAGCGATTGCCTTATATTAACGGGATCGGTAAATCCGGCTACTAAATTGTCATATTTTTCCACTCTGTGAAAGACGAGTTGATCGATCCGGATCTCTCGCTTTAAAGATGATATCTTTTCAATCAATCTCTCCATCTCTTTAATTTGAGAATCTATAAGATTGATTTTTTCCATGTTAACAGCATTCTCATCTCGCTCGTAGCCGCACAAGATGCACTTTCCGACCTGTTGCTCCAAGCAGCTCTGATAATCTCCCTCTCGAACCGTATGAGTCATACAATCTTCGCAAAACAGGCTGGATGCCGACGGCCAGATAAATTTGTAGATCTTTCTTGCATCATTTTTCATTTTATCCCTCCTCGTAGTTTAATTTACCCCATCATTAAACACTTGTCAAATTTATAATTATCAACCATAATAAAGCAATGAAAACTGTAAAGATATTAGGGTTCATAGATATATTGGCAGGGCTAATTCTGCTCTCGTTTATTTTTGGAGTAGAGTTGCCTTTTGCATTTTTAATCTTTATATCAGTAATTCTTTTAGCAAAATCAAGTTTAGCAATCTTTAGCTTAGTCGGGTTTTTGGATTTAATCGTATCTTTCTTGATAATGATTGGTTATTTTGCAAATTTACCGGATCTACTTATTATTCCCTTTTTACTATTTGTCACCTTCAAAGGGTTTAGTAGTATGGGTTGAGCTTTACTAATGAAAAAAATATTGTATAATATAGAAAAGGTTTATAATTAATATAAAAATATGCCTGAATTAAATATCTCAATCAAAAAAGCCTTTGATTTCGCCGGAAGAGAGATTGTAGAAAATATACTCTTTTATCTGGGGATTTCGGCTCTAATTGTCTTTGGCCCACTGGCCTTGTCGACGATTTTTATTCTTTTGGCTGTCCTTATAGAGGGGCTATCCTCTCTAGTAGCTAGTTTTATTTTGTACTTTACTCCGGTTGCTCTGCTTCTTCTTTCAAGCTTTCTTTTTACCGGCTTAATTCTTACCGTTCTTAAGGCGAAGAGGGGGGATGATCTCAGTTACGATTCATTGCTGGAAAGAAAAGATTTAACCGTTAATCTGGCGGCGTCCGGAATTATCTATGGACTTCTCGTCTCTTTAGGGCTTATTCTTTTTGTAATTCCCGGAGTTTTTCTGGCGATACGCTTATTCTTTTTTGACTTTATAGTAGTTGACAAGGAGGTTGGTCCGATAAAAGCCTTTAAAGAATCTTTTGAGATTACTAAAGGATACGAGTGGGAGCTTCTGTTATTTCTGATTATCTTGATTCCGCTTTCTTTTGCTCTAACTCTTTCACTTGCCCCGTTGGGAATTTTAATTTGTAGTCCTCTAATTTATTTAATTAGAGGAGACGTCTACAACCAGCTCAAATAAGTAAGCAGTAGTTCAAATAAATCAATTAAAAAGCCCGCTGTGAAAAGGCGGGTTTTAGCTTGAGAGTATACTTGACAAATAT
>CAYNQG010000050.1:0-2337 GCA_964399315.1 uncultured Candidatus Saccharibacteria bacterium | reverse complement strand
TAATTTCAATTAACCTTTCGATAACTTCATCTCTCGTTCTTATCACCTCCATTCTGCCAACCTCCTTTCATTGTTTTATTATTATGACACTTTTTTTATAAAATAACAATATTAAAAAAATAATATTTCTGATATACTAAAAAAAGGAATTAAATTTTTATCATCCAATGGAAAAACCTGAATTAATGAGCCCAGTTAAAAATAGAGCTGGTTTGGAGGCTGCCGCGCCTTTTGCAGACGCGGTTTATTTTGGAGTTTCTGAACTTAATCTGAGAACTAATTCAAGGGGAATAACCTTAAAAAACTTAGAAGAGTTTATTTACGACTGTCACAATAAAGATATAAAAGCATACATGACAGTCAATTCAACCCTTTATAATGATGATATTGAAAAGGCGAAAAAGGTGATAGGGGAGGCAAAAAGGGCGGGTGTTGATGCTGTTATAGTCTGGGATCCGGCAACTATTGAAATAGCTAAAGAGAAGGGGATTAATTTCTTTATTTCCACTCAAGCCAACATATCCAATTGGAGATCTGCTGAATTTTATAAAAACCTGGGAGCTAAAAGAGTTATACTAGCCCGCGAAATGACGCTTGAGCAAACCGAAGAGGTGAAGAAAAAAGTAGATATTGAGATTGAGAGCTTTATACATGGAGCGATGTGCCTTGCAGTTTCCGGGAGATGTATTCTTTCTGGATTTTATGAAAATTATTCAGCTAATAAGGGGGCTTGTAGACAATTATGTAGAAGAAGATTCAAGCTTAAAGACGATAAAGGAAATGAACTCGAAACCGACGGAAGAGAATTTTTAAGTCCAAAAGATATATGCATGATTGAATTTATTCCGGAGATGATCGAGGCGGGAATAGATTCCTTTAAAATAGAAGGAAGGCAGAGAAGTTCTAAATATGTACGAGAAACTGCAAGATACTACCGAAAGGCGATAGATGCTTATTTTGAAGGGGTTTTCTCAAGGAAAAAGGCAAAAGAGTGGAAAGAGGAGCTTAAAAAAGTATATAACAGAGGTTTTTCAACAGGGTTTTATTTTGGTCAACCCGGACCGGATGGAATAAGTTTTAATTCTGGAAGTGCTTCAACCATGAAGAGACTACAAGTTGGAGAAGTTAAGCATTTTTATAGCGATGCAGGGGTTGCGATTGTGGAACTCGTCCATAGAGGGTTAAGGGTTGGTGATCAAGCGTTAATAGAGGGGGAGACGACTTATGTGGAGCAAAAAATAAAGTCAATGGAGATTGAAGGAGGTAAGGTTAAAAAGGTGAAAAAAGGTCAAAATATTGGCCTAAAAGTAGATAAGAGGGTAAGAAAAAATGACAAGGTTTATGTTTTAGTTGACTAGTTGTTTTCTAAAAAAATATTGTTATAATTGATTAATGAGTATGGAAAAAAGGAAAATATTTTTAGTAATTTCATTAATTTTAGTTGTAGTGGGGGGATGGGTTTTTGTTGATGGCGATGAGGAGGTAGAGTTAGAAACAGAAGAAGCTAAAACTTATATAGGTAATTTAACGATTAGAAGTTCGAATTCGGAAGAAGGATGGCATTTAAGCTACGAAACAGATGACTCTTCCGGAGAAATTAAAAAAATTAATATTAAAAACGAAGATATTAGCTGTTTAGGGGATCCTGATAGTTGCGGTGGTTTTTTTCAGAAGGATGAAAATTTAGCAGGGTCTAGAGTTGAGCTAGAGGGGGCAATTAAAGATAATTTTTTACAACTTAAAAATATAGAATTTTTAGAGGATAAAGGTTGTAATTTTGACCTTACACACTTCAATGCGGAAGAAGAGGATTTTGATAATTATACAGTTGATTTTTCTACCAATCCTGATGCGGAAGAGTTTAGGGCTAGAATAGATAAAGAGGTAGAAAAGGGACCCAATTTTGCTGGCCGTTATGTTTATGCAGAGTGGGGTTGTGGATCTAGTTGTGGAGCAGGGGCAATAGTTGATCCGGAGTCAGGGGAGATAGTGGAATTCGGAATTTTAAATTCTCATGGTGTTGATTTTCAAAAGGATAGTAGATTACTTATTGTTAATCCTCCCAAAGATCTGAAATATCTTGAAGATAGTGATCTTTTAGAAGGGAAGACTACTAAATATTTTTTGATGTCTGACGAGGGCTTACTACTTTTATGTGAAAAATAATTTAAATAGAATGTCCGATAAAAGTAAATTAGAAGAATTAAATATAAAAAAGCAGTGTGAGGACTATGGTGTCCCGCTTTATAAATGCCCACAATTTTTATTTTTATTGATGGGTGTTCTTATTATAATTGTAATCCTTGTAACTTATTCGGTTGGTGATCAGATATTTGG
>CAYNQG010000049.1:0-2342 GCA_964399315.1 uncultured Candidatus Saccharibacteria bacterium | reverse complement strand
AAGAGGATTATTTTGGAACCGACAAGCAGTGGGAAAAAGCAGAAAAAGCTCTGGAAGAAGCTTTAAAAAACTTCGGTCAAGAAGAGTATGTTAGAGATGAAGGAGAAGCTGCCTTTTATGCTCCAAAAATCGATATTGATGCCGTCGATGCGATGGGTAGAAAATGGCAACTATCAACTATTCAAGTTGACTTCAATATCACTTCTCGATTCGAAATGACCTATGTTAATGACAACGGTGAAGAAGAAACCCCTTTCATGGTTCATAGAGCACTTTTAGGATCTCTGGAAAGATTTTTAGGTGTCTATATTGAACATACCGAAGGAGATTTTCCCGTTTGGCTCACCCCTACTCAAGCCTGGATTATTCCAATTTCAGACGATCAGAAAAACTATGCTTACAACGTAAAAAAGAAGTTGAGGAAAGAAGGGGTAAGAGTGGAAGTCGAAGGAACGAATGAAACTCTCTCCAAAGCTATTAGAAACGGACAAAATCAAAAAATTCCCTATCTTTTAGTTGTCGGCGGAAGAGAAGAAAGCTCAAAAACAGTAAACGTTAGATTTAAGGGAGAAGAAATCGGTGAAATGTCAGTTAAGGAGCTAATTGAAGACATCGGTAAAAAATCAAAAAAATAATAAAATGAAGCTATCTCAAGAAACGAAAAATCTAATTGAAAACGCAAGAAAGGAAGGAGGAAAATCTGAAGGCAACGGATCAACGATACATGTTGACGAAATAGCTAAACGGGTAGCCTCTTTCTATGACAGAATCAGGGGTATAATAGATTGGAAGGGAGAGCACTTGCTAAGAAGAGGAGCTATTGAAAGAACCTTGAGAAGAAAGACTCTTCCCAAGGTAAATATTCTAAAAAATGAAAAAAAGAAGGTTGATGCCGAATCACTAGTTTTAGATCTTATTCGGTCCGGACACTTGCCTAACGATAAGATAAAAGAGTCAAAGGTAGAACAAGTTCAGAAAGCTCTTGATAAGTACGTCTACATTTTAAACAACTTACCAAAAAAGAAGACGAGTAACTACAATGGAGATATTTATCAGTGGCTAACATCTATTGCCGCTTGTGAAATAGAGGAGATTTTGAGCCACTCAAATGAAGAAAAGTTGCTGATTGAATTTATGTTCAATCAAATGAAGAAGCGGATTAAAGTAGAGGATGGCTATTTCGATGAAGTTGAGAAAAAAACAAAAGAGAAGCTACTCTATATTGCGATTCAAAAAGCTCTCTTTAATCTTGATGAGCCGATTATAACCTATCATCTTTTTAAATACAGTTATCCAGACTGGAATAATCTTTCTAAATCGGATCTAAAAAAAATAACTGAAAAT
Source organism: uncultured Candidatus Saccharibacteria bacterium (assembly GCA_964399315.1). Taxonomy (GTDB): domain Bacteria; phylum Patescibacteriota; class Minisyncoccia; order Minisyncoccales; family PWPS01; genus PWPS01. Next base: position 998 of record CAYNQG010000049.1, on the reverse strand, counting down.
ATTTACAAGATAAAAAAGCGTATAGATTATTATTTTGATCATAAACTGGGATCAAAGCTATACCATCTCTGCAAAAGGCGTAGCACTCCATATCTTTTACTGGGAGACGTGGTTAAGAAAAACAGAGGAAAATTAGAGGAGGTATTGAAAGATAGTCAAAACCTCGAAAGCAACATAAAATCGAGTTACGAAAAAAGAGTAAAGAATTTAAAATCAAGACTGTCGAGATCGGCAACTTATGCTACGATATCAATCTTCATAACTAATGTCGCTGCTCTCTATGCAGTTGAAATACCTCTGGCCAACCTACTTAATTACGACTACCCTATTCAAGCAATTTTAGTAACTGTATTCGTTCCTACAATTTTAATGGCTGCTTTCGTACTAACAATTAAGACTCCGCCAAAAGAAAATCTACACAAAGTAATAATTGAAGTTATGAAAGTTGTTTATGAGGAGAAAGAAATGAGTGAACTCAAAGTGGAAAAAACTCGAAAAAGAGGCTTTATATCAAATTTACTAGTCAATTTGATCTGGATATTAACTCTTCTTGCCAGCATTGCAGCAATAATTTATGCTCTGAGCCTAGCCCAATTTCCTCCCTTGTCATACTTAATCTTTATCGTCTTTCTCTCCTTAATATCTTTTGCCGGGGCAAAGATAAGGGATAGATCGAAGGAGTTAAGAATGATTGAGAGAAAAGAAAGCTTTTTTGGGGTTTTGCTGGAGATATTCGCTCTTCCGTTTATTCGTCTGGGTAAATGGTTCACCAATAAATGGAAGCGCTTTAACATTATCTCAATATTTTTCAGTGCCTTAGTCGATCTACCCTTTATGTCCTTTGTTCGATTCTTAGAGCAGTGGCGAGGGTTTCTTAAAGAAAAACGGGAGGATATTTATTAAAAAGAGTGCGAAAATATTACTTCTGAAAAGTTCTCAAGACAAAAGTGAAATATATTACTTGCAAAGAATTCTCGCAAATAACTAAGCATGGCTTT
>CAYNQG010000048.1:0-2524 GCA_964399315.1 uncultured Candidatus Saccharibacteria bacterium | reverse complement strand
AATATAGGATCCTAAAAGTAAAAATATTCCCGAAAAAGAGGCGATCAGTCTTTTTTTTGCCGCCTTCATTTTTTCTGATCTTCCAACCGAGGTTAAGAGCTGAAAGCCAGAAAATATTAATGAGCCGAAAAATATTATAATTCCGATTCCTATCGCCCACTCATAAAAGTAAGCCACTAAGTCAGCTACTCCAGATTGCGTTGTTAGATTTCTTCCTCCATCCGGACCGGGAGAGGTAGGCCAATCAACCTGCAAACCCCAGTCGGAAGCGGCAAATACAGTTGCTGTTGATAGAAAGAAAAGAAGGAGACTTAAAAGTAGTGTTTTTATTTTTGAGCTAATATTCATCTTTTTAATTTTATCATAAAAATATATATACCAAAACTATTCGTTTATGGGGTTGAATTGTCGAATTAATTCTACACAGCTTAAATCTTTGTCATAACTATCTTCAATACTGCTACCGGTAGGATTAATTGACGAAACCATATAACCACAACGGGAAGCCAGAGTAGTTTCGTAGAGATTAACTACACATCCTCCGCCACCTTCCAGCTTTTTATCTCCGGCCATACAGGAAGTCCCTCCGGTCGGTTTTTGAGAAACATATTTAACTGCATCAACGACCGCTCCGGGAACCCCTTCTCTTCTTTCCGGATCCTGCCAGCCAACTCCGAGTCCTATTTTAACCTCCTCTTCTCGTAAGTCGTAGCAATATTTAGCATCCATATTGTCGGGATCTATTTCAATTTGTGGATCACATTTTGTAGATCTGTCTTGAGCGCAGCTTAGATTACAAACGGGTTCCGATAGTTCATCTTTTCTAATCGGTCGAAACTCCCTCAATACAACTTTATCCGATTCGGACAAGTCATCACCGAATCCTCGTTTTGACTTACAGGCTATCGATTGATAGGGCTCCATATGAATTTCTCTGACCTCTCCTTCATTTATCATAGTTTTATATTTTTGAGTTTCTCCACGCAAGGTAAAAGAAGTAATTCCGTAGTCGCAAAGATCATCTTCCCCGTAAAGCCCGAAATCCAAATCCTGCTGGTATTGAACGCTTGAAACCGTTATATCGGAAATAACTCCCAATTCCGGATTCAGGATTCCGATTAAAAGCCAAGAGGAAAAAAGAAGGAGTAATCCGGAAAAAGCTGAAGAAATCATCTCCTTCGCGCTTCCGAGCTTGTTCGGATTACCGGCGGATGTTATATATTTAAGACTGGCATAAATTAAAACGCCGAAGGAAAAGATAACTCCAAAACCGACCCCCCATTCAAAAAAATAGAGTACTAAATCGGAGACTCCGGAAGAAGTAGTTAACTCAAACCCCGTTGGAGAAGGAGGCCAGTCAATTTGAAGACTCCATTCTCCAGCTGATGCCAGCTTAGGCAACAAAAGAAATAAAAGTATTTTTTTAGTTATTGAGTTCAATTGAAGAAATTATTAAGTTAAATTCGTTTTCAAAGTCAGTCCAACTGTGGTATGTGGTATTAAAATTGAATATATATCCATCAGCATCGTCTAAAATACCTAAATTTTTAGACTTAAAAGTGGGTTGATCATTTACAAAAACTACCGATTCAACTACAACAAAGTCATCCCCCTTTTCGACTGTTTTAACTTCAGTTTTATTTCCGTCTTCTCGATCGTATTTTAAGTTTTTATTTAGGATAGCTTCAATTTCTTCTACAGCCCCTTCTTCTAAAGAAACGCTGTTTGCCGACATTGCGCCAAGAGAAAAAGTAGGTAGAGAGCTTTTCATCGCTATAAAAAAGTTTTCTATATTATCGTTTTTATGATTAGTCTGAAGAGTAAAATCATCACTTAAATTTTTTAGGCTCTCCATTTGATTGACCTCTTCAATATCGTATTCCTCGGAATCAAAATTTTCTGTTTGACTGTTTTGGAATAGTTCCATAATTCGGTCGTCATCCTCTAAGTCTCTCCATCCGGATGGATACTTAAAACTCAATCCCCTTTCCGAGTGAGTAAATTTATTTTCCAGAGAGAGAGAATCTCTTCTACTTCCAAAATTGCCTTCAAGATTGATATCGATTTCCGAAAAAAAGTTGTCTTCCATATCTCTTATTGAGCTAGAAATTCTTTTTCCTTGCATGCTGACTCTCACTGATAGCAAAATCATGGCTATCAAAATAAAGATCAGATATTTATTTTTTTCATTTATCTTCATAGTTTTAGATTGTTATTTGCCACCAGGCTCCAAATTGATAACCGATAAGGGTTAAAAATACTCCAACTATAATCCAGGATAATAGAATCAGAAGATATCCTCTAAAAGCATACTTCCACATCTTAATAACTCTCTGCATCGTCTCCGGTTTTCCCAAAGAAACATAATAGAGGTATCCAGTGTAAAGAAGAAGTACCACCAATGAATAAGGGATTATCATCTTTACTAAAATTTCTTCTATAATCAAGCCGATCATCACAAAGAGGTGGATTGGCCGACAATCTTCGGTACTATCCAGGGATCCATCTACAGTTTGATATTCTT
>CAYNQG010000047.1:0-2822 GCA_964399315.1 uncultured Candidatus Saccharibacteria bacterium | reverse complement strand
TTCATAGAAAACTGGAAACGCTTTATGATGTTGGTTTGGGTTACTTAAAATTAGGTCAGCCGTCCCCGACACTATCCGGCGGTGAAGCTCAAAGAGTAAAGTTAGCCTCTGAGTTAGCAAGAAAAGACACTAGAAACACTCTCTACCTGCTAGATGAGCCAACTGTTGGTCTTCATTATGAAGATGTCCGCAAGCTTATTAATGTACTTCAGGATTTGGTTTCCCGAGGAAATTCGGTAGTCATAATTGAGCATAATTTAGAGATAATAAAATCTTCTGATTATATAATCGACTTGGGTCCCGGTGGTGGTGAAAATGGTGGAGAGATAGTGGTTACCGGAACCCCGGAACAGATTAAAAGTAAGAAAAGAAGTAAAACGGCTAAATTCTTAAGGAAGATTCTGTAATAAAAAAAGCCGAGATTTTATCTCGGCTTTGATTGGTAAACTAGTTAGCGATTATGTTTAAAATTTCTCTAGAAACAAATTCCTTTAGTCTGGGGCTAGAAATTTTTTGAGCCTCCATTTCTGCCTTCTTAAAATAACTTACATCTCCAGTCTTTCTGCAAATATGTGCAAAAATAAGAGATTTTTTAGAAGAATCAGTTCTTTTTGCCGTTTCAATAGCCCAGGATATCTCCCCAACCCTTACTAAGCTGTCAGCAATAAGTTTTAATGCTTCTTTCCTTAAATTTTTACACCTGATTTCCTCAGAGATTCTTAAAGCTAGTTTAAAATCCCTTTCCTTTTTAGTAACTTCAGAAATGTTCAATTGATCTACGCACTCTCGGTAAAGATAATCATCCTCGAATCTTTCAAATTCTATTCCGTTAACTGCCTTTTTCATTGCAAAACCCCCTCTTTTTAGTTTACCGATAAGCATTTTAGGAGAATTAACAGTTTTTGTCAACAATTTATCCATGCGAGAGAAAATAGAAGAAAAAATTAAAAAGTTACCCGACTCTCCGGGAGTTTATATCTTCAAAAATAAGGAAGGGGAGATTGTTTATATTGGAAAGGCTGGAAGATTGCCTAAACGGGTTAAAAGTTATTTTTTAAAATCAGCCGATCCGCGAGCAAAAAGAATGATTAAAGATTTTCATGACCTGGATTATAGAGAGACGGAGACAGTGATTGAGGCTTTAATTTTAGAAGCTAAATTAATTAAAAAACATGAGCCCTTTTACAACATAAAGCAAAAGGATGATAAGAGCTTTCTTTATGTTGTAATTACCGATGAGGAGTACCCCAGAGTTATTCTTAAGAGAGGAAGAGAGAAAAAGGATGGTAGAGCGGTCTTCGGTCCATTTGTCTCCTCTTCAGCCATAAGACAAGCCTTGAGAATTTTAAGAAAGATATTTCCTTATAATACTCATACCGAAAAGCAGCTGAAAAGAATGAAGAGGCCTTGTTTTTATTATCAAATTGGACTTTGTCCCGGCGCGTGTGCCGATGATTTGGATAGAGGGGAGTATATGGAAGACATAAAAAATATTGAACTATTTTTTGAAGGCAAAAAGAAGCAAGTTTTAGAGTCTCTTGAAGAAAGAATGCATCAGGCAAGCAAAAAACAGGATTACGAAAAGGCTCAAAAGCTTAAAAAGCAGATTAGCTCGATAAATCATATATACGATACCGCTTTAATAACTCCTCCTGAGCTAGAAGAAGAGAGGATGCGAATAGAAGGCTATGACATATCCAACCTGGGAGGGAAATTAGCAACAGGAAGCATGGTTGTTTTTAGAGGAGGGAGGCCTCAAAAAGGAGAATATAGAAAATTTAAAATTAAGACGATTAAAGATAGTGATGACATAGGAATGATGCGTGAAGTTTTGGAGCGAAGATTTGATAACTCTTGGGATCTTCCTTCAGTTGTTCTTGTTGATGGTGGCAAGGCTCATGTGGCTTTAGCCAGGACGGTGATAAGTGAAAATGGACTTGATATCCCGGTTGTCGGAATAGCAAAGGGAGAAAAAAGAGATAAAAATGAATTGGTGGGTGATAGGGTGAATGTAAAAAAGAAAACCTTGATAAAGGTGCGAGACGAAGCGCATAGATTTGCTCAAAAGTATCACAAAAAATTAAGAAATAAGGATTTCTTGAGTTAAATATCTACCTTTTTGTTAGTAAGAATGATAAGGTGGCATGAATTAAAATCCTGAAACCTTTTTTAAATTTTTATTTTTTGTATAATAAAGCAAGTTCTTGTTTAAATATTTAAATAAATATGGCTCACATTTTAATAGTGGAGGATGAAAAAAGGCTTTTAGAAATGTACAGGGACAAATTTAAGTTTTCGGGGTTTGATGTCTCTATTGCTGATAATGGTGAGGATGGATTGAGAATAGCTCTTGATGAGCAACCGGATGTTGTTTTGCTGGATATTCTTCTTCCGAAAAAGAAAGGGACGGAAGTCCTGAAAGAGATTAGGGAGGCTAATCAGTGGGGGGAGGCAGTGCCTATAATTATGCTTACAAATCTTGATTCCAATGACGAAATATTGGACACTATATCTACATATGGGCCATCCTATTATTTGATAAAATCAAATACTGAGTTGAACGACATTCTTGAAAAGGTTAAAAATCTCGTGGACTGATTTAGATAAAAGATAGACAGAAGGTTAGTAAAATTTATTTAGGGTTTCTGGTTTAGTTTTAAGATAGATTTCCGAAAATAGATCTGTTTACTCCTTTTTATTGTTTTCTTCATAATTCTTGAGAAATAAAATTAATTGTTGTCAAGAAGTATATTTATGCTATAATAATGAGCAGTTAATTATGGGTCGGTACCAAAGTGGCCAAATGGAACAGACTGTAAATC
>CAYNQG010000046.1:0-2845 GCA_964399315.1 uncultured Candidatus Saccharibacteria bacterium | reverse complement strand
TTTAGCTGGGTTTTTGTTTATGGTATAGTTTAAATAAGTTTTTACTATAAAAACACTCTCTATCTTCGATTAAAATGAAAAAAATATCGAAAAAGCAAGTAAAAATTATAAATAATTGGTGGAATCGCCCCCAAGAAATAGGTGCTTTGTGTGCCGGAATAAAGCCGGGGATGCTTGAAGGCGGAATCGATCTATCAGAATCAGAGAATAAATTTAGCAATGCCATTAAGCGGCTTGATTTAAAATACTCAAAGATGGAGCCTAATTTTTCCGTATTAGCACAAGAGCTAATCGCTATATCCGATAAAAAAGATGTTTGTGATAAAATAATAGAATATCGTATAGGAAAAGGAGAGCAGTGGGATTTGCTAGGAAGAGAATTAGGTTATCCCGACTGTTGTGTTAACGCCCACTCGGAGAAATTAGGTAAGAACGGAAGAAATTTATCCAGTCCATTTTTTGTGGACGATGGCAAAAATATAATTCAGACTGACTTTAGGTTAAATACTCTGTTAAACTTTTCCTCATATACATACTCTGAAAAAAATAATGATAGAAACAATTGGATGAAGGTTGTAAAGTCAAAAATAATGACTCATGTTTATTATTTAATCCATATCCCCTGCTCTTTGGAATGTGAAAAGACAAAAAAACAGGCTATAAAAATTGAAAGAATGATGGATAGACATTTTCCCAAAAAAAATAAATATTACAAAAAGGCATTAAAAAAGGGGTTTTTCATATTAGATCCCGCTAAATACGCAACCTTTGACTACAAAATCAAAAAAGACAAAGTTAAAATTTATAATTTAAAATTCTTTCCTACTGTCAACCAAAAAGAGGCTGAAAAAATAAAAGAAGTGGACCACTTTTTTATAAAAAATAATGACGTAGTAATACCTTCAAATTCTAAAATAAATTTTAAAAAAATTGCATTATTCAGTTAAATAAAGAGATTGTGCTGCTCCAAAAACATTCCTACACTTCATTTAGCTACTATTTTTAATTAAGAATGGCTTGCCATGTTAAAAAAATAGTTGTATAATTAATTAAGTTTGGTGGGGGCTTTGAATCGTAATTGTAAAATGGACGCCTATAAATTACGATTAGCTAGTGGCGTAACCGATCACCTTTATTAAGACCCTGCCCGACTATATATAAGTCGGATTTTTTATTTAAGGGCATAAATTATGAGAAGAAAAAAAATTAAGAAACTTATAAGCTATTTGCTTTTCACGGCATTATTTTTATCATTTCCTTCTTTTAATTTGAGCTTTAACTTGTTCGCTGATGCTCAAGACAAAATAGCAATTAAGGAATGCGCTGACCTTCAACTGATCGGAAATGACAGTAGTTATCCGATGAACGGAATTTACAATTTAAAAAACGATATTGATTGTGATGGCATAGAGTTTAAGCCAATAGGATTAAATAATGAAAACAGTAATTTTGAAGGTGTTTTTAATGGAAATAACTATAAAATAAAAAACTTAACGATAGATAGAAAAGAAGATAGAGTTGGTCTGTTTTCAAAAGTTGATGAAACCGGTGAAATTTCTAACGTAAAACTGAAAGATGTTGCCATAAAAGGAGATAAGCAAGCCGGAGGATTAGTTGGGTACAATAGAGGTGTTGTTAAGAATTCATCTGTTGAAGGGGGTTATGTGGAAGGAGGTGATTATGTCGGAGGGCTTATAGCAACCAACTACAAAGGTTTGATAAAAAACTCTCACTCAGCGGCAACTATTACCGGAAATGATTATATTGGAGGTTTTGTTGGGTGGAATGATAGAGCAACAATAGAAGACTCTTACTCCGAAGGAGATGTGAGTGGAGGTAAAAAAATCGGAGGATTTGCGGGTAAAAATGACAATGGAGTAATAGTTAGATCTTACTCCGAAGGAAGAGTGGACGGACAAAACAATCAGGTTGGAGGTTTTCTTGGTTACAACAGATTTTCCATAATAGAAGAATCCTACTCCGAAGGAGATGTAAAAGGGCTTCATTGGGGAGTTGGAGGTTTTGCTGGTTTTAACGAAGGTTCAATTAAAAATTCTCACTCCTCAGGATCTGTGGATTGGATATACGATGAAGAAGCAACCGAAGGAGCGGTTGGAGGTTTTGTTGGCTATAATTACGAAGAATCAGTAGAAAATTCTTACTCTACAGGAGATGTGGGCTCGGATGGAAATAACGGAGAAAATATCGGCGGTTTTGCCGGTTACATAGATAGCGGATCGATTGAAAACTCTTATTCAACCGGCAGTGTATTGGGAAGTGGTGAAAATTTCGGATTATTTGCCGGTAAAAATGATGGCGTTATAGATATTTCCTTCTCCCTAGAATCAAATGAAAAAAAATGTACCGGAAAAAGTAATACCGGCGCTACCACAAATTGTGAACTAGTTGAAAAGGTGGATTATTTTTATAATTACAATGAAGACCCCTTGAAGTCGCTTTACGATAAGTGGGACTTCAGAAGATCCTGGTCAGAAAAAAATATAGGGGGAGATTATCCTGTTTTGGGGTGGAGAGTGTCCAGTCCAGAAGAGGAAAGAAGTTCAAGAACAACTTCTCTGGCAAGAACTAATCAAAGGCCAATCCCCTGGTATCAAAACCCCCTATACGCAGAACAATCACAAAACATGACTAGAAGTATAAGAGAGCTAAGAGCGGGGCTTACCGAAGTAGAAAAAGAGGTTAATTATTTAATAGAGGCAATGCAAAATATATCACAAAGATTTTCTAGATAGATGCAACTTAGCTAAATTAAAAAGCCGGACCCCAATAAGCGGGTCCGGTTTTTAGTTTTTAGTTTGCCTAACCTCTAGTATCCTTTAAGTTT
>CAYNQG010000045.1:0-2909 GCA_964399315.1 uncultured Candidatus Saccharibacteria bacterium | reverse complement strand
CTAATTTTGAAATGCAAAGAAGGACAATGGCTATTCAAAAAACTATTGGTGAGATAAGTTATGCTGTTGAATATATGGGAAGAGCTATAAGAATGGCCAGAAATGACCACGAAGCTACCTGCCTGGAAGAGAATGAAGAGGGTTTTACTTATGGAATACCAGAAGAAGGAAACGGGATTCAATTTATAGATTATCAAGAAGAATGCGTTAAATTTTTCTTGGATGAGGATGAAGGTGTTATAAAAAAAGGAATTAAGGATGGAGATGACTGGATTGAGTATAATTTAACTTCGGGAATTTTAAGGTTTGAAGCTTTTGAAAGTGATGCAAATGTAACCCCGGAAAATGAAGATGATTTATATGTTAAACAGCCGTCGGCAACAATACTCTTAGATGTAGAAGCATTAAAAGGGGAAAGAACTCAAGATGTTTGGTGGGATGCAGAAATTCAAACTACCATAACTAGAAGAAGATTAGATATTGAAAGATATCATGAAGAATAAAAATCAAAGAGGGTCAATTTTATATTTTGCGGTTTTGCTTTTAGGTATACTTTTTAGTGCCGGAATTACTGTAACTACCGTATTAATCCAGAGAATAGGAATGATAGAAGAAATGAGTTACTCAACTGCTGCTTTTTACGCCGCTGATGCTGGAATTGAGAAGGTTTTGTACAGATGGAGTGATATTGATGAAGATGATGAGGTTTTTGAGAATTGGAGTGAAGAAGATTCTACAACCGAAACTTTTGATGATGATTATTTAGTTGATGGTCAGGAATATTACTTAAGAAAAGAAATAACTCAAAACGACGATGGTGACGATATATTGGTTGTTGTAGCGATAGGTTCTTTTTCACCCACTGAAGAGGCCGGAAGAATAAGAAGAGGTATTCAAGTAAGTAGAGAATATGAAATCGATTAACAAAAACCAGGCTAAAAAAAGAATAAAAAAGTTAAAAAAGACGATTAAAAAACACCGATATAACTATCATGTTTTAGATAAGGAGGAGATATCAGAAGAGGCTCTAGATTCTCTTAAAAAAGAGCTTTTTGACTTAGAAAATAAATTTCCAGAGTTTATTACTGAAGATTCCCCCACTCAGCGAGTGGGCGGGGAGCCTCTGGATAAATTTGAAAAGCACAATCATTTCTCCCCTATGCTCTCTCTTCAGGATGGGTTTAATAAGCAAGATTTAAGAGACTGGAAGGAGAGAATGGAGAGACACATAGATGAAAAAGTTTACGGCTTTTTTTGTGAGTATAAGGTAGATGGGTTAGCTTTAGAACTTGTTTATAGAGATTCAGTTTTAGAAGTTGCCTCTACTAGAGGTGACGGACTTGTAGGTGAGAATGTAACTAAAAATGTAAAAACGATTGAATCGATTCCACTTAAGCTTAGAAGTCCTTCTAGATTTACAAAAGAAGATAGTAGATTGACTAATCATCCCGGCTGGATGAGTGAAGGGAAGGATGTTGTTGTTCGCGGGGAGGTTTTTATCTCTCATTCGGAGTTCAAAAGGATAAATAAAAGACGAAAAAAAGAAGATAAAGACCCTTATGCAAACCCCAGAAACTTAGCAGCGGGGACTATTAGACAGTTAGATCCAAAAGTTGTATCCGATCGAAACCTTTCCTTTTTTGCCTATGAACTTACTGCTGACTTAAAAGAAGGGGAAACTATAAAACCCTTCGGAGCTAAGACACACCAAAAAGAGCATGAAATGGTTCGTGCTTTAGGATTTAAGACTACAGGAGAAAGGAAATGTAAAAATTTACAAGAGGTTTTCAATTTTAGAGAGAAAGCTATTAAGGAAAGAGAATCTCTTGGTTATGAAATAGATGGAATAGCTGTTTTTGTTAATGATAATCGCTTGTTTGAACGGTTGGGGGTAACCGGGAAGGCTCCTAGAGGAGCAATAGCCTACAAGTTTCCACTTAAGAAGTCCACAACGAAGATTAAAGATATAAATATTCAGATAGGTAGAACCGGCAGTGCTACTCCCGTTGCTGTCTTGGAGCCGGTTCAAATAGGAGGAGTAACCGTAACGAAAGCAAGCCTTCATAACGAAGATGAAATAGAAAGACTTGGAGTGAAAATTGGTGATACAGTAGTTGTTGGTAGAGCTGGTGACGTAATTCCTTATGTAGTTAAAGTGTTAGAAGATATGAGAACCGGAGAGGAAAAGGAGTTTGTATTTCCCAGTAGATGCCCTGTTTGTGATAGTAAGCTGGTCCGTCCCGAAGGAGAGGTTGTAAAGCGATGCCCTAGTGATGATTGTATGGCTAAAAATAGAGAATATTTAAAATATTTTGTTTCTAAGTCTGCTTTTGATATTGATGGTCTTGGAGAAAAAGTCATTGAACAATTAATGGAAGAAGGGTTGGTTTCTTCTCCAGCTGACTTATTCTCACTTGAAGAGGGTGATTTATTACCTTTGGAGAGGTTTGCAGAAAAATCAGCTGATAATTTAATAGAATCAATAAAAAATAGTAAAGAGGTAACCCTTTCAGAATTTATTTATTCGTTAGGCATAAAGCAGGTTGGTCAGAGAACCGCCATCGATTTAGCTGATAATTTTGGTGATTTAGAGAGTCTTAAAGAGGCTTCAGTGGACGAATTGTTAGCGATTAAGGATATAGGTCCGGTAGTGGCTAAGGAGATTAAAAAATGGTTTGAAAACGAAAAAAATAATAAGTTAATTAAAGATCTTAAAAAAGCAGGAGTTGAAATTGAAGCTCCGGAGGAGAGAGGTAGTGATTTAGAGGGGAAGACTTTTGTTTTTACCGGTTCTCTGGATTCTTTTACCAGAAAAGAGGCTAAAGAAAAGGTTTTATCTCTAGGAGGAAGGCCGACCTCTTCGGTTTCCGGTAATACCAACTTTTTAGTGGCCGGAGAAAATCCGGGCT
>CAYNQG010000044.1:0-3120 GCA_964399315.1 uncultured Candidatus Saccharibacteria bacterium | reverse complement strand
AAAAGCATTGTTTATGAAAAAAGAAGTAGAAGTTAGAAGCTTTATTTCAAAAGAAAAATATTTTAAATTTTTATGGTTTGTAGCTTTGTTTGCCGGTATTTTAATTGGTTTAGTGAAATGCGTAAAGTTGATGTTTATTTAAACTAAATAATTTTATGTCACAAAAAAGGGAGGTTCGAGATTATATAAAACAACAATTAAAAAAGGGGCGTTCGAAAGAAAGAATCGAAAAAGATCTTTTAGATGTTGGATGGAGAGAGGAGGATGTTCGTGAAGCTTTTAATTCCCTAAATGGGATTAAAATGAAAAAGATTATTCCGATTATTGTTTTTGTTATTTTTGTTTTTAGTGTGGGAGTCGGAGCCTATTTTTTGATGGATAACGGTGATAAAGATCTAGGTTTTGAGGAGGTAGACTCTAGTCGTTTGCAGATTGAGATGATTGATGTTCCTAAAGAGGGTAATGCTTATTATACACTCTCTCCTTTGCAAGCACCTCCTGCAGGAGGCGAGGATGGGGTAGAGCTTATTATTTCGGATACGGATTCATATTTAGATAATTTACGTGATGAGGATTGGAGTCAGGAATCCGCAAAAAAGATGCTTGATGAAAATGAAATCTTTTTTGAAATTTTCGATGAAGCTTTGGAAAAAGATAAATATCAACATCCGATTCTTGGCGAGCTTTATGATCTAGATAGTCAAAGTGACTATATTCATTTAAGATCCAGAGAATTCGGAGGTGCTAATGCAATAAGGAGCGTTTATGCTTTAAATGAAGGTAATGAAGAGAAGGCAATTGAAGAGGCAATGAACATAGTTAGGCTGGGTCAAAAAATATGGGAAGGAAAATCTATTATTATAGAACAACTTACTGCACGTGGAATACAGACAAGAGGGTTTGATACTATAGAAAGAATTCTTCCAAGAGTTGATATTGATTCTCAGAAATTAATTGATTATGCCGAGGAGATTAAAGAAAAGAGCCAAGAAATTGAAAAAGAGGCGATTATTACAGTAAAAATGGAAAATATATTCCTGCAAAACACTATTGAAAATGACATGGCCGACCAACTTACCGAAAGAGAAATGGAGAGAGTTGATTTTGATAAGCTCTTCCAGTTAAAAGATAAAATTGTTCAAAACGAAATAGATATTATTAATAAACCCTGTTACAGAACAGATGAAAAGGATAGGGTTGATTTGGAAAATTTAAATGTTTCAGAGAAGACAAAAGAAATGACTGAAACTTTCAACCATGCAATAACCTTTAATGGTCCTGTTTGTGATTCAAAACTGCAGTTTGCTCAAATTGAAACTCTTTTTGCGCTGAGAGCATATGAGATAGATAATGGGGAGTTGCCTGAATCTTTAAGTAATTTAACTCCCGACTACATCCCCGAAATCCCCGAAGACCCCTTCAGAGAAGGTGAGAGTTTGCAATACTCAAAAGAAGAGAGGATAATCTATTCTGAAAAGATGAATGAAGTTTCTAAAGATGAAAGAGAGGATTATAAAATGGAAATATAATTTTAAAACTCAATAAATATGAGCAATAAAGAGTTAAATAGTTATATAAAAAAACAGCTAGAATCGGGAAAACCAAAAGAAAAAATTAAGCAAGAGCTTCTTAAAGTGGGATGGAGTGAGAAAGATATCGAACGCGGTTTTAAAAATAATCAAAATAACAATAAAAACTTTAGAAGATTTTTAGTAGCTGGAATTATAGTAGGTTTATTTTTCATTGTGTTTTTGTCAATAAGTTTCTATTTTGATGATGAACCTGAAGATAGAGCTGTTGAAGATATTGAAGTAGCGGAAGAAATTAATGACACAGAAGAAGGTGGCGGAGAAGAGCTAAAAGAAATTAATTTAAGTGACGCTGACTCTTGCCAAGAGGGCCGATTTGAAGTTGATTTTAAAGTTGAAGATGATGATTTCGATCTCCAACTTTTTGGTAAAATGAATTTCCACGGATTGGAAAATGGATATTGCGGAATTTCTTATTCCCTGGATATTCCAGAAGAGAATAGAAATGAAATTAAAGAGGTGTTAGAGGTTAGTTCTGAAGATGTTGATAATTCTCTTGAACCTCATTATATTGGTGAAGAAAATTTTTGTTTTATGAGCGAAGAAAATTTTTCTAATTTTCATCAAGAAATTCAAGAAGGGTTAATTACTGGTAATCATTTTTTGGATTGTGTAAATACCAGTATTCAGTCTGAAGATCAATTTTTAGAATTTAAAGAAATAATTGCAGAGCATAAAGATGAGAATTATTTTGGAAAATTTGAATGGGATATTACTACCACTTTATTTATGAAATCTTCTTTTTCTCAAAAAATAGAACTTATGGGATCGAATGATGACGGAAAATGCTTCTTCAGGTTAGAAATCGGTGAAGAGGAGTTATTAGAAAAAGATGCTCCAGTGCCGGATGAAGAAGGAGAAGAACTTCCTCCCCCACCTCCGAATTATTGTGTTGTTTTTTGCGATAACATGATTGATCAATTGCTTGATTCTAGAACTCCTGAAGGGTTATCTGTTAGCACTTTTCAAAACCCGGATGAACTACAACATTCTGAAATTATAGAAAGAGAAGATGGTTCATCTGAAATGATTAGCTATATGGCTGTTATGAGGAATGATATCCCCTGCGTTCAAGCTAGTAAGGAATTAATAGAAAGAGATCCGGAGATAGACTCTGAAGAGGAAATATTTGAGGCGCTTTTAAATCATGAAGAAGTATGGGATGAATGATTTTACAAATCAATCTCTCTTAACCTAAATAGTTAAAATAATCTGAAACGGTTTCTATTTAGAAATTATGTCAGAATTGCATTTTTGTAGTGATTTTTATAATTATAAAAGTAACCGCCTCTGTTGCATTAGAAGGTGTTTTTTTAGTTAAATCTTATTCTTTATGAGTAATAAAAACAAAATTAAAGATGTTCCAAAATTTGATAAGTTAAGAGAGAAAATGAAGGAAAAAATACCTAAAAGTAAAAAGCCAATAGAGAGACAATAATCTAAAAAAAGATATCATGAATAACAATCAAAATATAAAAGAGTTTATCGATTCTCAAAGAGAAGATGGGCTTAAAGATCAAGAGATATGGAA
>CAYNQG010000043.1:0-3149 GCA_964399315.1 uncultured Candidatus Saccharibacteria bacterium | reverse complement strand
CCATTCTTTTGGCTCTGGGATCGGCGGATTCCAAAAAATAACTCTTAACTCTTTTAGGTAGCCTTCCCGCCTTTCCAATATAGACAATCTCCCCTTCCTTGTTTTTGAAGATATAAACTCCCGGAGAGTCGGGTAACTTTTTAATTTTTTCTTCTATTTTTCTCTTCATAGAGTTTGTTATTGACAAAAATTCCTATTTGCCCTACACTTGATTTTGGTAAACTATAAAAGGAGGTTGTTAATTTGAAAAAAGCAGTCGGAGGAATTCAATTTGAAAGATTGGAAGATCATGAACTTTATACGGAAGCAATGAGAAGTTTAGAGCTAGCAAAGGCGACATATGCAGAAAAGGACTTTAAGTTAGCTATAAGAACTTGCGAGGAGATAGTCTGTAAAAAATTACGAACAGAAGCTTTAAGATTCGTAGCTGAAGCGCTTGTAAAAGCTAATGAAATTAACTGGTCACTAGAATTGATGGAGAGACTTGATAGCCCTAAGAAAGCAATTGTCTTTGCTCATATCTGCAGAGAAACCGAAAAGGTAAAGTATCTAGCAGCCGCAGAAAGAGAAGCCTATAAAATAGTTGATGAAAGAGTTAAAGACTTCATATCCAGACAGGTTCTTGATATTGTCGCTAATTAAGTTTACCAAACAAAAGCCGGGAAAACCCGGCTTCTTTTTTTACAAAATCTTCCTTAAGAATTTAGCCGTTTTACTTCTTTTCTTACTCTTAATCTCCTCCGGAGTTCCGGTAACCACTATCTCTCCCCCGTTTTCCCCACCTCCGGGACCCAGATCAATTATATGATCCGACGATTTTATTATTTCTAAATTGTGTTCGATTATAACTACCGAATTACCTCTCGAAACCAGATCTTGCAAAACATTTATCAACTTACGAACATCCTCATAATGAAGACCGACGGTCGGTTCATCCAAAAGATACAACGTGTTTCTAGTATCTTTTCTCGCTAACTCCGAAGCCAACTTAACTCTTTGAGCCTCACCTCCGGAAAGTGTCGGGGAAGGTTGGCCTAATTTTAAGTAACCCAAACCAACATCATAAAGCGTTTCCAGTTTTCTATGAATCCAAGGAGTGTCCTTGAAAAATTCCATCGCCTCTTCTATCGTCATCTGCAAAATTTCATATATATTTTTACCCCTGTACTCTACCTCTAAGGTTTCTTTATTGAATCGTTTTCCCTTACATTCGTCACAGGTAACTTGAACGGTGGGCAAGAAGTGCATCTCTACTGAAATGTGGCCATATCCATTACAATTTTCACACCTACCTCCTTTAGTATTAAAGCTAAATCTCCCCTTGTCCCAACCGCGCATCTTTGCTTCATCAGTTGTAGCAAAAAGCTCTCTGGTGTCCGTCCACGCACTGACGTAGGTTCCCGGCGTTGATCTGGGAGTTCTTCCTATTGCTGACTGGTCAATATTAATAACTTTATCAATATACTCTAACCCTTTTATCTCATTAAATTTACCCGGTTTTTTATCTGCATGATGGAGTTCATTAGTTAAATGCTTATAAAGAGTTTCATAAATTAAAGTTGATTTTCCTGAACCAGAAACTCCGGTAACAGTAACAAACCTTCTAAGAGGTATATCAACATTCAAATCCTTAAGATTATTTTTAGAAGCACCTCTTATCTTTAATTTAGGAGTTCCAGATTTAATTTTTCTTCTTTGTGGCGGAACTGGAATCTCTTTTTCTCTTCGCAGATATTTTAAAGTTAAAGAGTCCTGGCTCTCATCTTCTAGAATGTCAGGCATATCTCCTTGAGCGACTATATTACCGCCATGAACTCCAGCTCCGGGTCCGAAGTCGACTAAGTGATCAGAAGCCATTATAGTCTCTTCATCGTGCTCTACAACGACAATTGTGTTACCTTTCTCTTTTAAATCTTCCAAAGTTTTAATAAGTCGAGCGTTATCATATTGATGCAGTCCGATAGTTGGTTCATCTAATATATAAAGCGTACCTACTAAACCAGATCCAACCTGAGAAGCCAACCTTATCCTTTGTGACTCACCACCAGACAAGGTTCCTGCCTCTCTATCCAAAGTTAAGTAATCAAGACCAATATCAAGTAAAAATCCAAGTCTCTGATTTATTTCTCTAAGTGGAGCTTTGGCAATCTTCATCTGATCTTCGGATAGGTGTTCATCAAGCTCACTAAAAAAAAGGGCGGCTTTATCTATCTTCATCGCGGTAACTTCAACTATATTTTTATCTCCCAACAGAATACTTAAAGCTTCAGGCCTAAGCCTCTTTCCTTTACATTCAGGGCACGGCTTATCCGACTTTTTGTGTTTTTTTCCTATACCCTTACACTCTTCACATGCACCATAAGGACTATTAAAAGAAAACATTCTCGGTTCAATTGTCGGATAAGCAAAATTACAAACCGGACAAGAAAGGTCTTCAGAAAATATATACTCACTTTTAGTTGGCTCTATGTAAGCCTGCAGTGATCCATCACCTTTCTTAAGAGCAGTTTCAACTGCCTCTACTACTCTTCTTCTTTTTCCCTTTTTAGTAAAATCAAATTCAGCCGGAATTCGATCAATTACTATTGAAATTTCGTGTTTTTTATTCTTTTCTAAATCAACTCTTTCTCGGAGTGATTTAAACTCACCATCAATTCTGGCTTCAGCAAATCCTTGATTAAGATAATCATATAAAAGCTGATAATACTCGCCTTTTCTACCTCTAACTACTTCGGCCATAATTACTATCTCATCCCCTTCTTCGGATATCTTTATTATCGAATCAACCATCTCACTTACTCCCATAGTTTGAATTTCACGACCGCATTCCGGACAGTGTGGCGTTCCTAGGCGGGCAAAAAGAACCCTCATGAAATCATAGACTTCGGTAATTGTCGCTACTGTCGAACGTGGATTTTTGGAGTGAGCCTTCTGATCAATTGAGATCGCCGGGGATAGTCCGGTTATCTCATCAACTTCTGGCTTATTCATTCTGTTTAAAAATTGTCTGGCATAAGCGGAAAGTGATTCTACGTATCTTCTTTGACCCTCGGCAAATATAGTATCAAAAGCCAAAGAAGTCTTTCCACTTCCAGATACGCCCGTGAAAACGGTCATCTTATTTCTGGGTATCTCCAGATCGACGTCTT
>CAYNQG010000042.1:0-3184 GCA_964399315.1 uncultured Candidatus Saccharibacteria bacterium | reverse complement strand
TTGACGGTACGTTACCCACGTGTTACTAACCCGTTCGCCGGTCCTGCTTTGGGTGTAAACACCCAAAGAGTCCCTTGACTTGCATGCCTTATCCACGCCGCTAGCGTTCATCCTGAGCCAGGATCAAACTCTCAAAAAAAGGAGTCTTTAAGACGGCTCCAAAAAACTAAAAAATGAACGTGTGGATCTCTATTGTCAATGTTCTGTTTCAATTTTCTCTCGCGCTTCTCTTCTCTAACGTACTATCTATTGTAATCGATTCTATTTTGTTTGTCAAGGCTTTTTAAAAACCTGTCCATTCTCCTTCAATTTTGCGATTAATGAGCCAGCTGTCGCCATAAACCGCGTGGGGTTTATGACTTTATCAATACGGGGCTCAGAATCTCATCGATGTCTTCAATTACAGATACAGAAAAAATGAGCCAGCTGTCGGATTCGAACCGACGACCTGCTCTTTACAAGAGAGCTGCTCTAGCCACTGAGCTAAGCTGGCATAAAAGAGGTGCGCCAAAGACGCACCGCGTCTGAAATTTTTAAATTTCGTATCTGGTAAATCTCTTAACTTCAATATTCTCTCCAATTTTTGCTAAGTACTCCCCTACTAAATCTTCGATCGTTTTACTGTCTTCCTTAACCCATTTTTGATTCATGAGAACCTTCTTCTCCATAAATTTACCCATCCTTCCTTCAACTATCTTTTCTTTAACATGATCCGGTTTTTGGGAATTTTTTTCATCTTCTTCAATCTGATTCATTATAATCTCTCGCTCATTTTCAAGATCCTTCTTATCTACATCATCTTCAGTAATATATTCCGGTTTTGCTGCTGCAATTTGCAGGCAAAGCTCATGAGCTAACTCCTTAAAATCATCTCCCTTAGCAACAAAATCAGTTTCACATCTGAGATCTAAAAGAACTCCGGTCTTATTGTCTGAGTGAACATAAGAAGCTACTACTCCCTCGCCCACTTCTTTGTCCGATCTTTTGTCAGCTACTTCTTGACCCCACTCACGAAGAAGTTTTTGAGCCTCTTCAATATCACCGTCAGTTTCATTAAGAGCCTTTTTACATTTTCTCAGAGAAACTCCGGTTTTTTGTCTGAGGACTTTTATTTGTTCTATATCAGCCATAGTAATAGTAAAATTATTAACTAATTGCTTTGTCGAATTTATCCAAAATTAACTTTATTGATGATATAGCATCATCATTTGCAGGTATGGGATAGTCAACTTTCATAGGGTCCGTATTAGTGTCACAAATAGCAACTATATCAATATCTCGTTGTGATGCTTCTTTAATCGCAATCTCATCCTTATCCATGTTTAAGCAGAAAATTACATCCGGAATTGAGGTTAATTGCTTAACACCGCCAAACTTATTTTCTAGCTTTTCAATCTCCCTATCAATATCCAACTGCTCTTTTTTGGTATATTTATCAAACTCTCCCGCCTCTTTCTTTTTAATCAAATCATTCAAATGATCGATCCTCTTTTTAATTTCATTAAAGTTGGTGATGAATCCACCGATCCATCTGTAGGTTATATAAGGAAGATTATGCTTTTCCGCTGTTTCTTTTACAAGATTGACAGTTTGCGGCTTGGTTCCTACCATCATGACGGTCTTTCCTTTCTTCTTTTCTTGAGCTAAAAAGGTAAGAGCCTCTTTCAGTTTGTCCGCAGTTTTGGTTAGGTCGTAAATATGCACCTCCCCTTTCACACCATCAATATACGGCTCCATATTAGGATGTCTTTTAGACGCAGAATGACCAAAGTGTAAACCAGCTCTTCCCAGTTCATCGATGTCAATATCGATATCAGTCACTACCTCTTCTGCCTTTTTATCTTTTTCCTCTTTTTTTGTTTCTTTTTTGCTCATGTTTAATATATAATTTACTGCTGATCTGTTGCCGAATGCTTTTCTAATATAACATTAATAAGTAAAAAATCAAGCACCACATTGGTCTGGCTTGATTAACGGCCTTCTTTCTGGTAGAATAATTCTAGCCTAAATATAAAACAAATGCAAATTGATAATTAATTATTTATGAAAAAAGATATACACCCGGACACAAAAGAAGTTACGGTTGAATGTTCCTGCGGTAAAACTTATGAAGTAGAATCAACCAAGGAAGAGCTAGAAGTTGAAATATGTGCTGCTTGTCACCCATTCTATACCGGTAAAGAAAAGATTGTTGACAAAATGGGTAGAGTTGAAAAATTCAAAAGGAAGATGGAAAGAGCACAAAAAGAGAAAGAAGAGAAAGAAGAGAAAGAAAAAAAAGAGAAAAAGAAACAAGAAAAAGAAGAGGAAAACAAGGAAGAAGAGGAGGAAAACGAAGAAAATTAGCACTACTAAACATTAAGCCCTTTCTTTTATGGATAAGGGCTTTTTCTTTACATAAAAATTTGAAAAAGTTCTTTGAGAGGTCCAACCTCTCTATTACCATTCTAATTAATTGAGAATATGTCTAAAATAAAAGAGATAAAAGAGGAGTATGAAGAGATAACTGAGAAATTAAAAGATCCGGAATCAATTTCCGGTCAAGAGATCGGTGAGTTATCTAAAAGAAGAAGCGATCTTGAAGAATTGGTTCAAATTATAGATAAATATGAAAAAGTTAAAAAAGAATTGAGGGAGAATAAAGAGCTTGCCGAGGGAGATGGTGAGTTGGCAGAATTAGCAGAAAGTGAAATTAAATCACTGGAAGATGAAAAGAAAAAGCTAAGAAAAGAACTTAAAGATTTAATAATAAAAAGAGAGGAGAGAAAAGAGCAGGCGGAGGAAGGATCTTCCAGTGATTCGGCAATAATGGAGATAAGAGCCGGAGCCGGTGGTGATGAGGCTAGTCTTTTTGCCGGTGATCTATTCAATACCTACACTAAATTTATAAGCGATAAGGGTTGGAAATCAAAAGTTTTAGATTTGAATAAAGCGGAAGTCGGTGGTTACAAATCAATAACCTTTAAGGTTAGAGGTAAAAACGTTTTTTCTGAATTGAAGTACGAGGGCGGTGTGCACAGAGTTCAAAGAGTTCCGGAGACAGAAAAAGGGGGTCGGATTCATACCTCCACTATCTCTGTTGCCGTTTTGCCCGAACCGGACAAGAAAGTAAACATTAATATAAACCCCGAAGATATAAGAGTGGATACTTACAGAGCCAGTGGGCCCGGAGGCCAGTACGTAA
>CAYNQG010000041.1:0-3188 GCA_964399315.1 uncultured Candidatus Saccharibacteria bacterium | reverse complement strand
GCCCGACCTCTTCGTCAAACATGAAGAGTTCCAACTGTTTCCCTATTTTTCTGTGATCTCTTTTTTTAGCCTCTTCTCTCTTTTCTAAATAATCCTCTAAGTCTTGTTTTGTTTCGAAGGCGAGACCGTAAATTCTTTGCATCATATCTCTATCTTCACTTCCTTTGAAGTAGGCGCCGGAAGTTCTGTCTATTTTAAAAGCCTTTGGATTTAAATCACCGGTTGAATCTACGTGAGGCCCTTTACAAAGATCAACAAAGTCGCCAGTCTTGTATACGGATATTTCCTCATCTTCTAAATCCTCAATTAATTCCAGCTTATAAGGATCATCTTTAAATAAATCTTTGGCTTGATTCTTTTTGATAACTTGCTTTTCAAATTCTAAATCTTCTTTAATTATCTTCTTCATCTCTTTTTCTAACTTTTCAAAATCATCCTCATTAATGGAGATGTTTTTGAAGTCGTAGTAGAATCCATTATCTATAGCTGGACCGATTCCGATTTTTGCGCCGGGGTTAAGTTTTTTTACCGCTGCGGCTAATACGTGAGAGAAAGAGTGTCTTTGTTTTTCTAATTTTTTATTCATGTTTTTATTTTATCATAATGTTTTTTAAAAAGAAAAAACCTCCTTGGAGAGGTTCTTGCAAATACAACTACAAGCAACCTCTCCTTAAGAGGGGTCGGTTGTTGTCGTAGTTGTAGTTTGTTGGTATTTCATTAACTTTATTTTACAAGTCTGACTTTAAAAGTCAAATTAGTCTATAGTTTTTATTTTATCAGCAATTATTTTTGGGTTTTCATCTCTGTGGCTAATTTTTCCGTATATAAAGACTATATTATTAACATCTAAAATTGGTTTATAGTTTTTAAAGGTGTCGGGAAAAACTATAATCTCCATACTATCTTCTTTGTTTCTGAGAGTCATAAAGGCCATTTGATTCCCTTTTTTTGTAGTGATTTCTTTAAGATTGGAAATCATTCCGCCAACCCGTACTTTTTTATCTGACGGTTGACGTTTTGCCTTTTGAATACTCATTGCTTTTTCTAATTTATCTTGATGTTTGTCAAGCGGATGGCCGGTAATAAATAGTCCGAGAAGTTCTTTTTCCCACTTTAATCTTTCTTCTTCTGGAGCGGGGTCGGCTTTATCTAATTTAATTTCTGTCTGGTAAGCATCGCTTGAATCAAAGAGCCCGGACTGACCCGATTTCTCTTTTTTTCGTATTTCCTTGCTATAAGCCAAAATTTTCTCCATATTCTTAAGAACTTTATTTCTATGCATCAAAGTTTCAAACGCTCCTGCCTTTGCTAAAGCTTCTAGCGACTTTTTATTTAAGTGTCTAGAGTGAATTCTAGAAAGAAAATCATCCAGAGATTTATATTTTCCATTCTCTTTTCTATCTTCAACAATCTCTTCAACTAATTTTGTTCCTACGTTTTTAACTGCAGCGAGACCGAATCTAATTTGGTTTTTATCAGGAACTACACTGAATTGGGTAAAGCTTTCATTTATATCTGGCTGCAACACCTCGATATCCATTCTTTTACACTCTCCCATCAAAAATCCTAGTCTATCTATATTCTTTTGCTCGGAGGTAAGTAGGGAAGACATAAACTCTTCCGGATAATGAGCTTTTAGATAAGCCGTTTGATATGCGATTTGAGCATAGGCAGCTGCATGACTCTTGTTGAATGAATACTGAGCAAAAGGTTTAATCCAACCCCAGATTTCTTCTCCTAGCTCCTTTGAATATCCGTTTTCTTGCAGTCCGTTCAAAAACTTCTCTTTTTGACTTTTAAGAAGAGAGGCAATTTTTTTACCAATAGCTTTTCTTAAAATATCCGCTTCAGCTAAGCTGTATCCGGCCATCTCCTGAGCAATTCTCATAACTTGCTCCTGGTAGACGCAAACTCCATAAGTTGATTCCAGGATGGGCTTTAAGTCGGGATGGAGATATTCAACTTCTTCTTTGCCATGTTTTCTTTTAATATAAGTTGGAATGTATTGCATCGGACCCGGACGATACAAAGCCACCATTGCAATAATATCTTCGATGTTATTTGGCTGTAGTTGTTTTAAGTATCTTTGAAATCCAGATGATTCCAATTGAAAGACTCCGGTTGTGTTTCCTTTTTGAAGAAGTTTAAAAGCTTCCTCATCCTCAAGGCCGAGCTCATCCATATCAATGTTTTTACCATGGATGGCGTATACTTTTTTTAGAGTATCTTCAATTATTGTTAAGTTTTTAAGCCCCAAGATATCCATTTTCAAGAGGCCAATATCTTCAATTGCATGCATTTCATATTGAGTAACAACTGCATCGTCGTCCTGAGATGGGTGTTGTAGAGGTACTCGGTTCGGGAGCGGTTCATTACCAATAACAAGACCACAAGCGTGGGTAGAGGCGTGACGAACAACGCCTTCTAATCTTTTTGCGGCATCAATTAATTTCTCTGCTTTTGGATCTGTGTTGTATAGCTGTCTAAAGTCAGAATTGTTTTCTAAGGTTTCTTTTAGGTCCTGACCGGTGGGAATCATTTTAGCTACTCGGTCACAATAACTGTACTCATAGCCCAGAGCCCTTCCGGTATCTCTGATTGCCGCTCTGGCGGCCATAGTTCCAAAGGTAATAATTTGAGCAACACTTTCTTTTCCATACGTATCGGCGATGTACTCAATTACTTCTCCTCTACGTTTATCAGTAAAATCAAGATCAATATCCGGCATTGACACTTTAGCTCTCCCCGGATTTAGAAATCTTTCAAAAATTAAATCATACTTTAAAGGGTCAACGTTGGTTATCTTTAAAAGATAGGAAACAATAGACCCTCCTGCAGACCCTCTACCGGGACCTACAACAATATGGTTTTCTTTTGCCCAATTAACAAAGTCCTGGACAATTAGAAAGTATGAAGCGAATCCGGTTTCATTAATTATCTCTAATTCATAATCTAATCTTTCTTTTGCTTTTTCTAACTGGTCTTCGTCATATCTTCTTGTTAATCCTTTTTCACATAAATCTCTGAGATGCTCTTCATAACTTACTCCCTCCGGAGTAGGGTAATTCGGCAATCTGGTCTTGCCTAAATCAAATTCAAAAGTACAAAGCTCTTTAATTTTTTGAGTGTTTTTAATTGCCTCTGGAACATCACTAAATATTTCTTTCATTTCTTCCGGAGTTTTCATC
>CAYNQG010000040.1:0-3220 GCA_964399315.1 uncultured Candidatus Saccharibacteria bacterium | reverse complement strand
GTTTTGATCTTTCGAATTTGTCAGCCATAATTTTTTTAGTTAATTAAACAAGAAGCTCTTGTTTAATGTACTTTTAATTTATAAATTTCAGTGTCTTTTATATTACAATAATTTTTCCTAAAAGTCCAGCCTACCTACTCTCTTTTATTTCTTGAGCAACATTGGCCGGAACCTCCTTGTACTCTTCAAATTCCATTGTGAAATTACCTCTTCCCTCTGTAAGTGATCTGAGAGTTGTAACGTACCCGAACATTTCCGATAAGGGTACTTTTGCCCTTACAACTTTCATATCCATTCTTCCCTTGGTGTTTTCGGTTTTTTGAACCTCTCCTCTTCTGGAGGATAAGTCTCCAACTACATCACCAAAAAATTCGGAAGGGATAATAACCTCGACTTTCATAAATGGTTCTAAAAGAACAGGCTTCGCTCTCTTGCAGGCTTCTTTAAAGGCCATTGATCCGGCTATCTTAAAGGCCATTTTTGAAGAATCAACTTCATGATAAGATCCATCAACAAGTGTCGCCTTTATTCCAACCATCGGATATCCGGCAACAACACCCTGATCCATAACTTCGGCAATTCCCTTTTCTACAGCCGGAATGTACTCTTGCGGAATTGCACCTCCGGTAATTTCATCAACAAATTCAAGTCTGTCAGCCTCCTCCTCACTATCATATTCACTAGGTGCGATCTTCATTTCAACATGAGCGTACTGCCCCCGACCACCGGACTGCTTTGCATATTCAGTCTCTGCTTCAGCCGGCTTTCTTATTGTCTCTCTGTAGGCAACTTGAGGCTTACCGACTTCAGCCTCAACTCCAAACTCTCTCTTTAATCTATTGATAATAATATCCAAGTGAAGCTCTCCCATTCCGGAAATCACGGTTTCGCCGGTTTCCGGATCACCTTTAACTTCGAAAGTGGGATCTTCTTTACCCAACTTTCTAAGAGCAAGACCCATTTTTTCTTGATCCTCTCTACTCTTGGGCTCTACCCTAATCGATACTACAGGATCGGGGAATGTAATGTTTTCTAAAACAATAGGTGCTTTTGGGTCACAAAGAGTGTCACCCGTTGAAGTCTCATCCAGCCCAACTAAAGCAACAATGTCACCGGCGTAAATTTTATCCATCTCCTCTCTGTCGTTGGCATGCATTCTTAAAATTCTATTAATTCTCTCCTTATTACCCGTCGTGGAGTTTATCACATTCGAGCCACCGGTCAAGGTTCCCGAATAGACACGGACAAAGGTAAGACTCCCTACATAAGGATCACTTGCCAGCTTGAATGATAATGCAGAAAATGGCTCATCATCATCAGCGTTTCTAACCATCTTAACTTCTTCGTCCTCAGGATCAACTCCTTTTACGGGAGGTAGATCAGTCGGAGCCGGGAAAAAGTCGCAAACGGCATCAATAACGGACTGAACTCCTTTATTCTTTAGAGCGGTTCCACAATAAACCGGAACCAAGTCATAATTTATAACTGCTTCTCGGAGAGCTTCTTTTAGCTCTTCTACGGAAATCTCCTCTCCGTCCATATACCTATTAAACAGCTCTTCGTCTTCGGTTACTATTCTTTCGACCATCTCCTCTCTTTTCTTTTCGGCTTCTTCTTTAAGATTTTCGGGAATCTCCTTCTTTTCGATCTTTTCCCCCATCTCTCCATTGTAAGTCCAAGCTTCCATTGTCAAAAGATCAACAGCTCCTTCAAAATCTTTTTCTGATCCGATCGGAAGCTGCATCGGAACTACATTAGGAGTTAATTTTTCTACGATCGTTTCAATTGCTCCTTCATATCTAGCACCAACTCTATCCATCTTATTTATGAAACATATTCGAGGAACCTGATATTCATCAGCTTGTCTCCAAACAGTCTCCGATTGAGATTCTACTCCCGAAACACCGTCAAAAACAACAACCGCTCCATCCAAGACTCTGAGAGATCTTTGAACTTCGGCGGTAAAGTCAACGTGACCGGGAGTATCAATTATATTTATTCTATATTCGTTTTCTTTTTTCTTCTTTTTATATGTAGGCGTCCAAAAACAAGTTGTTGCCGCAGAAGTAATAGTAATACCCCTTTCCTTTTCTTGATCCATCCAATCCATAACCGAAGCACCGTCGTGAGTCTCACCAATTTTGTGAGAAATTCCGGTATAAAAAAGAATTCTCTCCGTCATGGTGGTTTTACCCGCATCAATGTGGGCAATAATTCCAATATTTCTGTATTGTTCTAATGGGTATTCTCTAGACATATTTTTTACAAATAAAAAATGCTTTTGCAAGCATTTTAACTAAAACTTTTATTACTTGGCCAGAAAAGCAAAAGCTCTGTTGGCTTCGGCCATTCTTTCCATATTTTCTTTTTTCTTGATCGCTGCACCTTGCTTTTGTGATGCCTCTAAAATTTCTTTTGCCAGCCTCTCTTCCATCGCTGACCCGGATTTGCTTCTAGCCGAATCCAAAATCCATCTCATAGCCAAACTGGTAGCTCTCTTTTTATCTACATCATAAGGAACTTGGTAGGTCGCTCCTCCAACTCTTTTTGATCTCACTTCTTTGTTAGGCATTACATTATTTATTGCCTGATCGAAGGTTTCCACGGGGTCACCTTTGGTTTCCCCCTCTATTATATCAAAAGAATTGTAAAGTATCTTTCTAGCTAAAGATTTCTTTCCATCCTTCATTATATGGTTTACGAATTTGGCTATTACTACATTTCCGTATTTTGGGTCCGGATCAACCGGATGTGTTTTGTATTTTTTTCCTTTTTCTTCAAACATGTTTTTTAGCTAGGTTTTTTAGTTCCGTATTTACTTCTGGACTGCTTCTTTCCTTCTACTCCTTCGGAATCAAGAGCTCCTCTGACTACCGTATATCTTACACCGGGCAGATCCTTAACTCTTCCTCCTCTAACCAAAACAACCGAGTGCTCTTGAAGGCTGTGACCTTCACCGGGTATATAAGAAGTAACCTCCATTCCGTTAGAAAGCCTTACTCTGGCTACCTTTCTCAGCGCCGAGTTAGGTTTTTTAGGCGTTACCGTCGAAACTTTCAAACACACACCCTTCTTAAATGGAGAGGGGTAATGAGATTTTTTATTTTTTAAATTATTAAAACCGTAAGAGAGAGCAGGTGATTTCTGCTTTTTCTTTGGCTTTTTTCGTCCTTTTCTTACTAATTGGTTTATTGTTGGCATATATATTTTTAATCAGTCG
>CAYNQG010000039.1:0-3239 GCA_964399315.1 uncultured Candidatus Saccharibacteria bacterium | reverse complement strand
ATATACTTGACAAAATGGTTAATAATCAGTATAAGTTAAAATATTTGACAAAGTTAACCAATTATGTTTTGAAAAATTTTAAAATGAGTTATTAACATATTTTCCAATTATTAAAATTTGAACCTAAAAATTGTGGAAAACTTGTGGAAAACTTTTCGAGCGGTAAAGTTATTAACAACTGTGGAAAACTTGTGGAAAACTTTTAAAAGTTATTAACAGTTTTGGCAGATCTTAATTTTTTGAACTCAAAAACCTGTGGAAAACCTGTGGAAAACTTTAAAAAAAATTGTGGGTGTTATGTATGCAACCACCCCCACAAAAATAGCGAGACCAAAATAGCCCAAAATCCAAACATTGTAATATATAGTATTCTTCAATAAAAAAAAGAGAGGGGGTTAAATTTTACAACCATCCCCTCTCAAATAGCGAGATCAAATTTCGTCAAATAATCGGGTCGTCACTTAACTTCAATTTCCAAACCACCCTTTTTCTCAATATCAGTTTTCGGTAAATCAATAAATAAGATACCCCTTTCGTATCCAGCTTCAATGCTTTCTTTGTCTATCTCTACGTCCTCAGGAAGCTTTACAGCTCTTTTAAAGCTTTCTTTAACTATATTCTTTTTATGATACTCTCTACCCTTCTCTTCCTTTTCTGCGCTTGTTTCGCCCTCTATTATTAATTGGTTCTTTTTGAATCTAATTTTGAAATTCTCGGCGGCAAAACCTGGCGCCTCCAGCTCTATAGCTAATTTTTCATCTGTTTCGTAAAGGTTAATATTCCTATTGCCAGTTCCTGCGGAATAAGTAGAGCCATAAGTTTCGTAGTCTACAATTACGCCAGCTCTTTCAGAATCAGGGTTGCAAGGAAGGGGTTGAAAAAGATTAACAAGTTCGAATGGATCTGATGTAGAAAAGCTTTTCATATAGTTTTTAAGATTGGTTTTTAATAAAGACCTTTTAATCTTTTATAATTATAATAAGAAAATTGTTAGTCGTCAAATATATTTTTATTAGACAATATATAAGATATATTGTCAAAATGTAGAAAAGACTTGCCAAATAAGGAAAAATGTTTTATAATCTAATAATAGTTGCTTTTTCCAAATTATAAATTATAATTGTTAGAATTTATTATGCTTGATTGGGGCAATCTTTTATCTGAGACTGGACCGTTAGTTTTTATAATGGCTCTCTTGATAAAATTATATTTCGATAATAAAAGACTAGAAACTAAAACAGAAGCAAAATTAGATAGGGAAGAGATGCAGCAAGAGGGGGAGGCCTTAAGAGAGGAAAGAAGAGAAAAAGGGGAAGTAAGTACTCCTGTTTTAAAAGAAAGGTTAAAAAGTATAGATTTAAATCTAAATAATCATATTACAACGTTGCAAGCAGGGGTTGACGATCTTAAAGATTGTGTTGATACATTAGAAAAAGAAAACAAAGAAAATTATAAAAAAATCTCTGCTTTAGAAGCTAAAATAGATATTTTAATTGAAAGGGATAACTAGTTGACTGTCCCTTTTTTTAATGTCATAATAAATAAAGTATTTAATAAAAAAGAAACTATTTAATATGGGTTTGCAAATATCTAATATTTTTAAAAAAGGGAAGTCCGTATTTAGTTCGAGCTCGAACAGTTCAAACCCTAGAAGAAATTCCACAAATGGAGAGATGACAGTAAGCCAAATGATGGAGGAACTTGGCGTTAGAGGGATACCGACTATTAAGAGTTATAATGACGAGGAGATAAATCCAGACAAACTTAATATAGAGGATTATATAAAGATGCAGAACAATGATGGTACTGTAAAGGCAATTACAAGGCTTTTTGCAATGCCCATTCAGTCTACTGAGGTAAAAGTAATCCCTCACGAAAATGATAGCGGCGAAGCTAAGTTTATAAAGAACGTGTTTAAAAATCCTCAACATGAAGGGGGGATGAACACTCCTCTTTCTTTTGTTATTGCTGATATGACTAGGGCTATCTTCGAGGGGTATAGAGTTTATGAAAAGGTTCCGAAAGTTATTGAAAGCGGAGAGTATGAAGGACTAATAGGGTGGAAAAAGATTGCTCCTAGAGATTCGAGAACTGTGACTATAAGAACTGACGATGAAGGCGGATTTAATGGGGTTACTCAAAGATCGATGGGAGGAGGGAAGATAAATGAGGTAGAAATACCTCCTGAAAAATGTATTTTATTTACATTTCAGAAAGAAAGACATCCTTTTTACGGGGAGTCTATTTTAAAAACAGCTTATTATCACTACGATAAGAAGCATAAGTTGTATTATTTAGCGCACAAGAAAGCTGAAATTGATGCTGTTGGAATTAAGATGCTTAATGTGCAGCAGAATAATAGCAGACAACAAGTTGAAAGTGCTGAACAGGCGGTGGACAGTTTAACATCTAATTCTAGAGTTACATTACCTCCTGGGTTGGACTTGAATATTGATAGATCTCAATCAGGGTATAGTGTAATGCCGCTAATAGAGCATCACGATAAGCAAATAATGATATCCACTTTGACTCAGGCTGTAAATATGGGGCAGCAAGATAGCTACAACTATCCATATGGAAGTGGCTACGATGCTCAGGGCAAGTTTATAAATCAGATGCTGAATTCAGTAATGAGGTCAATGGAAGACACTCTCAATCAATGGGCTGTAGCTCCCTTAATAGATTGGAATTTTGGAACGGGGGCTTATCCTCAAATAAAAATGATGCCGCTAGACCAAGAAACTGACAAGATGTTAATGGATATTTTCCAAGAATTGATAAGTAAGAAACCTGAAGCAGTTGGTTCCGAGTTTGCTCAAGAAGTTGTTGACGAGGTTGCTAATAAATTAGGAATGGAAATAAAATCAAAAAGTGTAGAAGAGGCTTTAAAAGCTTTTGAAAGTGGTAAAAGAGAAATATTTGATAGTAGAGGGATTCCTGCAGCACCCACCTCTGAAGAGGCTAAAAAAAGAGTAAAGGAATATGCCCAAGAAATAAAAGGTGATTCCAACTTTTTAGAAAAATTTGAAGTCATGGGCAAGAATTATGCTCAAAAACATTTGACTTAATGCGTAAAGGTTATTATAATAAATTAATAAAGAAAAAATATGGACAATAAAGAAGATTTTATTAAGAGGAATTTGGAAGTAGATTTTCTTAAAGAGAGGTATCCCGATAAAGAAAATAGAAAAGAATTTTTAAAAAATGCGTGGGACGACTTTCAAGAAAATGAATATGGA
>CAYNQG010000038.1:0-3286 GCA_964399315.1 uncultured Candidatus Saccharibacteria bacterium | reverse complement strand
CTCTCAGCTTTCAATATTGACTCTTTTGGCGGTCTATTTGGGAAGGCAGAGAGATTTATCCAAACCAGAGGCCGCAAAGATATTAACGGAACTAGAAGAGTTGCCTAAAAAGGTGGAATCTATTTTAGAAGAGAGGGCAGAGATAAAGGATGTAGTAAGACAGTATCAGAATTTTGAACACTTCTTGTTTATGGGTAGACGCTACAATTACCCGACAGCCATGGAGGGTGCCCTAAAGCTTAAAGAGATTTCATACATTCATGCCGAAGGGTACTCGGCAGCGGAGATGAAGCACGGTCCAATTGCTTTAATTGACCAGGATTTTCCAACCCTGTCAATTTGCTTAAAAGATAGCGTTTATGATAAAATGCTTTCAAATGTGGAAGAGATAAAAGCAAGAGAAGGATTGGTTGTAGGACTGGGAACAAAAGGAGATAAGGAATTGGAAGAGCTTGTTGAGGATGCGATATACATTCCAAAGACGTTAGAGCTTTTGTCGCCTATTTTAGCAGTTGTTCCACTTCAGCTATTTGCCTATTATACGGCAATCGCCAAGGGGTTGGATCCGGACAAACCTAGAAATCTATCAAAAGTAGTTACCGTAGAATAAAAATAAATAAAATAAATAAAATAAACATGGAGGATTTCCAAGTACTTATAGGGGGAGCGGCCGGACAAGGATCAAAGTCAACCGGTCAATTAATTGCAAAGACCCTAAATAGATATGGTTATAAGATATTTATTCACGAAGATTACCCTTCGCTGATTAAAGGAGGTCACAACTTTTCCTTAATTAGAGCGGCGAGAGAGGAAAAGAGATCAACAAAGAGAAAAGTTGACTTTCTTCTTGCTCTAAATCAAGAAACAGTTGAAAAGCATAAGGAAAAGTTAGACGGTAGCCTCGTCTTTAATTCTGATAAAATTGAAGCTGACGGGATAGGAGTTCCAACAACTGAAATAGCGGCAAAAAAAGGAGAGAAAATAATGCAAAATACAGCTCTTCTGGCTGCTTTTTGTAAAGTTATTGGAGTTGAGTGGAGTGTTTTAAGCGAGGTTGTTGAGGAGATGCCTAAGCCGGATCTTAATTTAGCTGTAGCCAAAGAAGCTTATGAGGCAGTTGACAAGGAGGGTGATTTGGAAAAATGCGGCGATCCTTCACCGCTTATAACCGGAAATGAAGCGCTCAGTCTAGGCGCTCTGGAGGCGGGGCTGGATAATTATTTCGCTTATCCGATGACACCATCAACTAGCATATTACATTTTTTGGCGAATCTGGAAGCTGATTATGGCGTTCAGGTAGCTCAGCCGGAAAATGAAATTTCGGTAATCAATATGGCTCTTGGATCCGCCTTTGCCGGTAAAAGAAGCATGGTTGGAACTTCCGGAGGAGGGTTGGGACTTATGGCCGAGGGAATTTCTCTTGCGGCTATATCGGAAACTCCGATTGTAATTATTAATAGTCAAAGAGCTGGTCCGGCTTCGGGAGTTCCCACCTATAATGGACAGTCCGATCTAAACTTTGCTCTCAATGTAGGTCACGGAGACTTTTTACGATTTGTATTTACTCCCGGTGATGCTGAAGAGGCTTTCTATTTAACTAATTTAGCGATGAATCTTACCTGGAAGTATCAAGTACCGGCTATTGTTTTAGTTGATAAGGATGTTTCTGAAAGCACTTTTTCTTTTAACAGAGATGTTTTGGAAAAGGCGGAGTATTGGGAAGAAAGTAAAAATGGTTGTGGGGAGGACTACAACCGCTATACGGATAATGATTTTGGAATATCTCCACTTTGCTATCCCGGAGGAGAGGCAACGGTCAGGGCAACCAGTTATGAGCATGACGAATATGGAACTACAACCGAGGATCCGGAAACAATAATTAAAATGCAAGACAAAAGAATGAAAAAGAAACCGCTAATGGAGGAAGAGTTGGATCGACTGAATATGGTAAAGGTCTTTGGAGAAGGTGAAAAAGCTCTCGTTACCTGGGGGTCAAGCAAGATGGCTGCAAAAGAAGCCGGAAAAAAGCTGGGCTGCAAGGTGATTCAGATTATGAGCTTTGCTCCATTTCCCGAAAAAGATTTCAAGGAGGCGATGGAAGGGGTTGATGAGGTGATGGTTGTAGAGGGTAACAGGCTTGGTCAGGCAGCGGAAATAGTCAGTAAATACGTAGATGTTGATAAAAAGATTTTAAAGTATGACGGAAGACCTTTTTACGAAGAAGAGATAGTGGAAAAAGCTCAGCAATAATTAAAATTAAACTCATAACTATAATTATATGTCCAACTTAGATGTAGGTGCCCCAAATACTTGGTGTCCCGGTTGCGGAAACTTTGCAATCGAGATGACAACCAAAAAATTGGTGGAAAAAATTGGCAAAGAAAAAGTCGCTATTACGGCAGGTATCGGATGTCATGCAAAAATAATAGATTACGTTAATGTAAGTAGTTTTTACGGACTTCACGGGAGGCCGGTTCCTGTTGCGGAAGGAATTAAATTAGCTAATCCCGATTTGAATGTCTTGGCATTCAGCGGGGACGGTGATTCACTTAACGAAGGTATTTCACATCTTATTCACGCCGCAAAGAGAAATTCTGACATTACCGTGGTTTTGCATCAAAATAGAAATTTTGCTCTTACGGTAAATCAATTTACGGCCTCCAGTCCTAAAGGATTTATCTCCAACTCTTCTCCGACCGGCAATCCGGAAGAACCGTTGAATACTCTAAAGTTAGTTAACTCG
This sequence comes from uncultured Candidatus Saccharibacteria bacterium, assembly GCA_964399315.1. Taxonomy (GTDB): domain Bacteria; phylum Patescibacteriota; class Minisyncoccia; order Minisyncoccales; family PWPS01; genus PWPS01. Next base: position 543 of record CAYNQG010000038.1, on the reverse strand, counting down.
GCCGGAGCTACTTTTATTGCTCGAAGCTTTACCGGTGACCCGAAACACTTACAAGAAACAATGGAAAGGGCTGTAGAACATAAGGGATTTTCATTTATTGAAGTACTTCAACCATGCACAGCTTGGTTTAATCCCAGCAAAGATTACAGAGAGAGAACTTACAAGATGAAACGACTTCCGGCTAGCGCTGAAAATAGGATAAAGGAATGGAATTATGACGGAGAGGGTAAAATAGCTTTGGGGGTCTTTAAAAGAGAAGAAAGGCCGGTTTTTGAAAAGGAAAAAGAAAGAAAAGGGGGGTCGGTTCCGGTTAACGAGATTCTTAATTCTAAAATATGAATAAACCAAAAATAGCCTGCCTGGGAGGGGGTAACGGAATGCCCAAGGCTGTTTTAGAGGGGTTAAAAAAGAGAAAGGTGGATATTGCTGCGATCTGTGCAATGCTTGATTCAGGCGGATCCTCGGGGCGCCTAAGGGAAGATTACGGCATAGTATCCCCCGGAGATATCAGAAGGGCCTTTATTGCTCTAGCCAACACCTCTC
>CAYNQG010000037.1:0-3538 GCA_964399315.1 uncultured Candidatus Saccharibacteria bacterium | reverse complement strand
TTAATTTATGAAATATCCAACACTTTATATATTTTTTCTCCTCTTGGGGTCTCCACCTTGCACTTTGATCCTTTAGGTTTTTTAAGTAGAGCTTTTCCGATTGGTGACTGGCAAGAAATCTTACCTGCAAAAGGATCCGACTCGGTGCCTCCAACAATCTCAAACTCTTTCTCTTTTCCGTCTACCTCCACTTTTACTTCTGATCCTATCTGAACCCAGTCAGCATCTTTATTCTTTTCTACAATTTCGGCATTTTTTAGAGTTTGTTTTAATTTAGAAATTTTTGTTTCTACTGCGGATTGCTCATCTTTAGCATCTTCATAAGCCGCATTTTCAGAAAGATCTCCGTAAGCAGCTGCCTTTTTTAATTTTTCAGCCACTTCTCGCCTTTTATCTTTTTCTAGATGTTTAAGCTCTTTTTCTAATTTCTTGTATCCTTCTTTAGTTAATTTTAGTTTATCTTTACTCATTTTCTTCTTAATTATTATTTTCTTGATTATTATCTTCCTTACTTTCGTCAAAATACCACTCCAATACATCGTAAGCAATTCTACCGGCTGAAGCTCTAATTCCTTCAACCTCCTCTACTAAAACCACTAATACTATTTCTGGGTCATCGTATGGAGCAAAGACTCCAATCCAATTATGATAGTGACCCTCTTTGGGTATCTGAGCGGTTCCCGTTTTTGCTCCCGAATCAACCGGAAGCCTATTAAGGCTAGTTGCTGTCCCCTCTTCTACGGTAAGTCGCATACCCTCTTTTACGACCTCTAAGTTTTGAGTGGATGCAATATCATTACTTAAAACTTTAGCCTCACTACTTTTAGTGACTCCATCTTTGTCTTGTATTGATTTTACCATTCTTGGAGCTAAAACTCTACCCCCATTCACTAATGCAGAATAAGAAACTGCAATCTGCATCGGGGTGGTTGTTAAGTAGCCTTGCCCTATTGAAGTATTGTAGGTATCTCCCAGAGTCCAGTTAGTGCCGATTACGTCAGTCTTCCACTCCGGGCTGGGAATAAGTCCATCCACCTCATTAGGAAGATCAATTCCCGTTTTAGAGCCCCAGCCAAACTGATTAAGATAATGCTTTATCCTTTTAATTCCCAACCCTTCTTGACCGTCATGACCCCCTCCAATCGTATAGAAGTAGACGTTACTGGAGACAGCTAACGCTCTCCTCATATCAGTCCATCCGTGAGCTTGAAAATCTCTAATTCTTGTCGGGTTGGTCGGGTCCCAAGGATTCGGTATCTCTAAATATCCGGGAGAATGAATTTGTTTTTGTGGAGAGATAATTCCCTCCTCCAAAGCACCTACTGCTAAAATAGGTTTTATTATCGATCCCGGCGGGTAATTGACCTCAACTGATCGATTATAGAAAACCCCTTCTTCATTAGTTAGAAAATCATTTAGAAGCTCCTTATCTCCCGTTCTACTAAAGACGTTATTATCATAGCTAGGGATGGAAACCGAAGCCAAAACACCGCCGGTATCCGGATCGATAGCCACAACCGAAGCCTTTGAAGATCCTATATCATCTAAAACATCTTCAACGGCTTCCGTTATCTTTCTTTGAAGATCCAGATCAAGCCACAGCTGTAAGTTGTCGCCCGGTTGAATCTCTTGATCTGGTCCTTCACCTTGTAAATCTCCTCGAGCATCAACTTCTTTTTTTAACAAACTTCTGTTTCTTGCCAAAACCTGATCATAATATTTTTCAAGGCCGGACTTTCCGATATAATCGTGTATGGTGTATCGATCCGGATTCCTCTTAAGATCATCTCTGGTTACTTTTCCGGTGTAACCCAAGAGATGAGCAAGAGAGGCTGTTTCCGGATAGCTTCTTTCTATTGTTTTTTCCAGGCTAACCCCCTCTAGTTTTCTGGCTTTAATTTCAGCCACTACGGCAGATTCATGATTAAGATTCTCAGCCAAAACACCTCTACCGTCAATCTCTTTTATTCTATCTTCCACAGTCTCTTGATTTAAATCAAGTATTTTAGAAATTTCATCTAAATTACCTTCACCGGAAAACTTATTTTTATCTATATAAACATCAAAAGTAACTCTGTTCTCAGCAAGCTGCTTGCCGTCTTTGTCGTAAATAACTCCTCTTAGAATTTCAGTAGGCTCAATAATCAATCTGTTTCTCTTAGCCAAAGACTCATAAGCATGACTTTCTAAAACTTGCATCTGAAAACTTCTACCCAGTAAAATAAAAAGCAGAGAAAAAACCGCCACTGCAAAAATCTTCATAACCCATCCGGCCAACGGAACAGAAAGTTTTTTTTCTGAAACCCCTATCTCTTCCTCTTTTTTTCGAGACATTTTGTCCAAAAAAATTTCTTGAGGCTCTACGTCGGAGGCGGATCTATTTTTAATTTTACCCTTAAAATCTCCGGATGAAAGAGGGTTGAACATATCTTTTTAAAATAAGCTTTATAAAACAGGAGACGAAAAACGAAAAAAATAAATAAAAACCAAAATAATTCGAACTCATTAAATCAAGTAAAAAACCATTTGATAAGGCAACAATAAAACCCCCGTTCAAATTAGGGTCTTCAGTCAAGTTGTAACCGATGGTTAAAATCATTAAAAAGTTAGGAATAACCCAAAGCGGAAAAACTGCAGGAAAAAAAGAGAATTGAAGCAGAAAAAAGAAGTATGAAAATATTAAAAATATTATTACCTTCATCTAAAAGTCAGTTATTATAAATAGAATATTTAAATCTTTAGTTGTAAATCCGGTATTGAGAACAGCTTCTTGAAAGGCTTCCGCATCCTCCTTGATCACCTCTCTAACATCACCCACATATATACCCCCAGGATAGATTCCTCCTCCGGAATGGGTAACAACTATATCCCCCTCCTCAATATCCGCCGATCTATCAACCATGGATAGTCTTAATTTTTCATTCATTCCTACAACGCCAAGCGAGTTATCTTTTTCTAAAACCCGCCCATCAAAGTTTGAATTTTCATTTGTTATTAGCTCAACATAAGAAAAATCTTCCAAAACTTCAACAACTTTTCCAACTAAACTTCTAGAGCCGGTTACAACCGGCATTCCTTCGATAACTCCGTTGCTGAAACCGTTCTGAATTACTAGATAGTCACTCTGAGTGGCTCTTCCGACAATTCTAGATTCCAAAAATTTAAAATCACTTAAATTGTTTTCTGCCAAATCAAGCTCTTCCAATTCGTTAACCTTTCTTTGCAATCTTGCTATTTCCGAAAGATAAGCTGCTTTATCACTATCCGTATTTATGCCGTTTTTCTGAATGGAAGCCCCTCTAGACCAAAAAGCCGCTTGAATTGTAGAATTAAGCGACAGATATTTATTTTTGGCAAAAGATCCAAAGGAGGTTAAGTTGAAAAGAATAATAAAAAGAGCTAAAAAAGGAATAATTATTTTTACTCTACTAAGAGGTTTTGAAGATATGTTCATATTCTTTATTATAACAAATTATTCCCAATAAAAAAATCGTAACCAGATTACGGGGGCTACCTACTCTCACGGGATCAAAGTCCC
>CAYNQG010000036.1:0-3631 GCA_964399315.1 uncultured Candidatus Saccharibacteria bacterium | reverse complement strand
CCTCAGATATGGCTTTGGGGGCGATCTACAGAGTAGATAAAGAAACACAAGAGGTGGAGAAATTCCTAAAGACTCACAATAACCCAAATTCAATTAGACTAACGAAAGACGAAAAGATTCTTGCCGTTTCCAACAGAGGTATTAATAACCAAAGTAGATATAATATTCCCGGACCGGAGTGGGGTTCTATTCTTTTTTACAGCACCGATACCGGTCAACTTGTTGACGTTTTAATAGGGGGGAATCAGCCGACCGGATTGGCTGTTGGTAAATCAAAGCTAATCTATTCCAATTTCTTGGATGGTAATGTTATTTTTTGTGATTTACCATTGACTGAAATATTTTTAGAAAATCCGGCACTGGATTTAGAAAATTATCAGGATAATGTAGTAAAATAATAAAACAGCATCCCTATCAATGAACTATATAAGCTACCTGAAGAATAAAATTAATAAAGATAAGCCCAAGAGCAAGGTAAAATAAAATGAATTTTGAAGAAGAATTAAAGAAACAAAGAAATAAACTTGAGCAGATCGAAAAAGACATAAAAACCATAAAGAGAGTTTATTTAACTTCGCTAATATTAAAAGTTGTAATAATTGTAATCCCTATAATCGGTTTAGTGATTTCAATCCCATACATAATGGATCTTTATGAGGAAGTAGTCAGCGCAGTAACAGTCTAATCAGATGGCAAATCAAGAAACCGGATCAAATCAATTTAATGCCTTTACGGGAGTTTTCGTCCCCACTTTTTTGAGTATAGTGGGTGTTATTTTATTTCTTAGACTGGGATATATCGTTGGTGGAGTGGGTCTTTGGGGGTCCTTCATAATTATACTCCTATCGGTTTCAGTTACTCTTTCAACCGGATTATCTCTAAGCTCAATAGCTAGTAATGTTCGTATTGGAGCCGGCGGTGCTTATTCGATTATAAATAAAACTTTGGGTTTGGAGATAGGGGGGTCAATCGGAATACCTCTTTATCTAGCTCAAGGATTTTCTGCAGCCTTATACATTTTCGGTTTTGCTGAAACGTGGCAGCTTATATTTCCCGACCACCCGATTAAAGCTGTAGCTGTAATAGCCTTCCTCTCTCTTTTTGGGTTAACTTTTGTAAGCACTAAGTTGGCGGTTAAGCTTCAAACCGTAGTTTTTGGAATTATATTACTTTCACTGGGGATAATTTTTTTGGGTGGATTAACAGCTGATCAATTTTTCCACTCCTCCTTAGAAGTGGCGGATAATGCGGACTTCTGGACTCTTTTTGCAATATTTTTCCCTGCTGTCACTGGGCTTATGGCCGGAATCGGAATGTCGGGAGAATTATCTGATCCTAAAAAACAGATACCCAAAGGGATTATATGGGGTTTGGGAGTTAGTACGGTTATATATCTAATGATGGCCGCCTTGCTGGCCGTTAGAATACCTCAGGAAGAGCTTCTAAGCAACTCTTTTGCGCTTGTTGACTTGTCAGCAATTCCTTATCTAGTAATTGCCGGAATACTAGCTGCAACACTCTCTAGCGCATTAACGGTGCTTATTGCTGCGCCAAGAGTTCTAGAGGCTTTAGCTCAAAGCGGAATAGTTCCCGGTAGTAAATTTTTAACCTCAAAAGAAGGGGAGGAGGAGCCGCGAAATGCAGTTTTAGTCACCGGCCTAATGCTTTTTCCGCTTGTATTAATTGGAACTCTTGATTCGATTGCTCAGGTTTTAACTATGTTTTTTCTTATAACTTATGTGGTTATTAATCTAGCAGTTTTTTTAGAGCAATTTTTGGGACTCCGAAGTTTTCGACCGCTATTTAAAGTTCCGGTTATTATCCCTATGTATGGGGCTATGGCCTCTCTGGTTATTATGTTTTTAATTAATGTTTACGCCAGTGTGGTTGCTATCGGATTAATATTTTTAATTTATATTTTACTAACCAAAAAAGAACTTGTTCAAGAAAAGGGTGATGTTCGATCCGGAATTTTTAGATCTTTTTCCGAGTGGGCTGCGGAAAAAACTAGACACCTTCCGGAATCTTCTCTTCATATATGGAAACCGAATATGGTAATACCGACTTTGTCGGCTAGAACAATTATAGGTAATTTTCCGTTGATAAAGTCGATAGCTTACCCAAATGGAAGAATGACCGTTCTAGGGTTTGAGCTTGAAAAAGATGCTAACATTCCTGAAGAAGAGATGTCTTCAGAGGAGATATCTAGAGAATTGAAAGAGCTTCCGAGTCTAATTAATAAGTTTAACAAAGAAAAGATATTTGCATCTTATTCAACCATAAAAGCTACTGACTATATAAGTTCATTAATTATTGCAATTGAAGCAATTCAAAGCCAAGTGTTTGCTCCAAATATTTTATTTTTACCCTACAAGCCGAGTAAATTAAAAAAAGAAAGTTTGCAAAAAATAATAGATTCTTCGGTTAGAAATAGATACGGATTAACTCTCTTTGACAGAGATGAAGATATCGGGCTCGGAACCAGAGAAGATATACATGTCTGGATAACCTCAAGAGTATTAACCGAGGATATGTTTAAGAGGAGACACTACGACCTAGCTCTTCTCATTGCTTACAGTATTCAAAAAAATTGGAAAGGACAGGTTAAATTGTGGATGTGTGTAGAAGATGAGTCCGACTCCATATTAGCTAAAAAATATCTTCACAAGCTAATTTACGAAGGGCGCCTCCCTTACAGCACTAGGGTGGAGATTAGAGTTGGAGATTTTCACAGCACTTTAAAAGAGGCTCCCGAGGGCGATGTGCATATTTTTCCGTTTGAGAAAGGTGATGTTGATTCAATATATAAAATTGCAGAAATGGAGAGAAAATCGAACATCTTTGTTCTTGATTCCAGTAAGGAAAGTATTTTAGCTTAGTCGATATCTCTACAAAAATCATCAATAAATCTTTTGCGAAGCCTTTCGGATATATTATCTCTAACCTCTTCAACTCCTTCTTTTAAATTTCCTCCCACTTTTTTTGAAGAATCGGTTGTTGTTGCCTTAATCTCCTCAAGAGAGGGGAGCGATTCTTTTGCTGATTGAGTTTCATTTTTAAAATTAGATCTCAAGTCACTAAAACTGCTTATCATCGATCCGGATCCCTCATCTTCAATCGCTTCAAATTCAGAATTAAAAGAGTTCGTAATTTTTTCAAAACTAAACTGTTCTTCCTCCGGATGATTTCTAGGATTTCTATTTTCTGATTTCGGGTTAATTTTGGAGTCTTGGTTTCGGTGATTCGGTTTTTGATTGAAGATAGGGGAGCTAATAGAGCCCAAGACGGAAGTGCTGTCTTCCGGACCTATTAGAAATAGAGTTGCGAGTAATAGGATTGATATGATTATTAATATCTTTTTCATTTTTTTAAATTTATATCTTAATTATACAAAAGAGAGTTAAAAAGAAAAGATTTACTTGATTTATTTAATATTTATGTTATAAATTAAGAACAAAAGGAGGGATTCAAGTGAAAAAGATTGTATTGTTGTTAGTTTTAGTTATTTTTGTGTTCGCTTCATTCCCGATAGAGGCCGGTTTTGAATCCTGGTCCAGGGGAATTGAAGAGGTTGTAGATGAAGTGGAGAGAAAATACGGAAGCCGTATTGAAATGGCTTCCAAAAGGCATA
>CAYNQG010000035.1:0-3705 GCA_964399315.1 uncultured Candidatus Saccharibacteria bacterium | reverse complement strand
ATCGATGAGGCTTATGGAGGTTGGCACAAAGCAGCTCGATCAAGGAAATAAGAAAAAAGCCAATGAGATGTTTGACCATTCTTACAGTTTGTATTCCTTATTTTGAGCTATAAATGATGACTCCTTTAATTTAAAGGGGTTGGATCATAAAGTTGAGAAAGATCTAAAAAAAGAAGATGAAAAAGAATACTTGAAAGATGATACGGAGAATACTTTTCTCTTTAAGTTAAAGGAAAAAGTCTCCTCTTTGGTTGATTGTTGCAGGGAATAGTTTGTTTTTGGATTGATTTTACCTATAATTGGTAAAAAATAAGTTAGCAAAATGAATGAAAAAATAAAAAAGATTAAGTGCGGGCTCGGAGAGTTGTTAAATATTTTCAGCTCCTTAAAAGATATATTTTTATTTTTAATATTTACAGTCCTTTTCTGGCTTCTTTTGATTGTTTTGCCTAACACTTCAGTCGTTGGAACGGCCTTGAGCGGCCCGGGAAATTCAGCGATAAACTTTTTGAAAGTAGTCGCTTATCTGTTTACCGGGTTTCTTCCCTTATCACAGGTGAGTACGGTTTTAACCTCAATTCTTTTCGGAGCTAACTTAATTCTTTTTATAAATTTACATAAAAGAAATAAAAGTCTGACCGGAAAGACGACAACAACGGCGACGGGCGGATTTATTTTTAGCTTTTTAGGGGCCGGTTGTGGTGCTTGCGGGGTATTAGGGATCTCTCTTTTGTCTTTTTTTGGAATGGGTTCGCTGGTTGCCGCCCTTCCTTTTGGAGGTGCTGAATTTGATATTGCCGGTGTGATTTTACTTGTCGCGTCTCTAATACTTATCTTAAACGGATTAATAGAAAATAATTGCAAAATAAATCATGGAAGATAATAAAGAGAAAGTAATAATAAATTTAAAAAAGGCGCGGAGCCTGCTTCAAAAGCAGATTGAAATGATTGAAGAGGATAAGTATTGTATTGACATAATGCAGCAAAATCTAGCCGTGATGGGAATGCTTAAATCTTCTCATGAAAAGTTGATGAAAAATCATCTCAACACCTGCTTTCGACACGCCATGGAGACCGATAATGAAGAAAAAAAGAGAGAAATGATAGAAGAGATTTTGAAAGTTATGCGCTTTTTAAATAAATAAAATCAATCGTTGGAACCCTTATTCATTTAATCCAATAAAAAGATGAAAAATGAAAACTATTTAACTTTTATAGCAATAATAATTGCCGGCCTCATAATCGGGGGAGCAATTTTAATATCCGAAAAACCTTCAACTCATGAAGAATCGATTGATGAGGATCAAGAGCAAGTTGAAGGCCAAGAGGGGGTAAGAATGGATCAAATTGAACTTGAAGGGTACCCTTCTTTGGGCGATCCGGAAGCGCCGGTGGTAATGGTTGAGTATTCCGATTATGCTTGTCCTTTTTGTGGTAGATTTTCCGAAGAGACTCTTCCGGAAATAAAAGAAAATTATATCAACACTGGTCAAGTTAGGTTCGTCTACAAGGATTTGGTTGTCGTTGGAGGTGATAAGGCTGCTGAGGCAGCACATTGTGCCGAAGAGCAAGACGCTTACTGGGACTATCACGATCTTTTATTCCAAAATCTGGAAGAGGATAGAGGCAATTGGGATGACTCTAACGTACATGCCGGTTATGCCCGGGATCTTGGCCTGGATAGTCAAGAGTTGGTTGATTGTTTTGAAGAGGAGCGATATAGAGAAAGAGTTCAAAGATCCACTCAAGAAGCGGCTAGATTTAACATAACAGGGACTCCCGGATTTATAATTAATGGCGAGGTCGTAGAGGGAGCTCAGCCTTATCGGGTTTTTGAAGAAGTAATAGAGCGAAAACTGAATTAAAACTTATGAAAAAAGAATTTGACATATCGGGGATGCACTGCATAAGCTGTGCTAATTCAATCGAAAAAGAGGTCGCTAAATTGGACGGCGTTTCTTCGGCCAAGGTTGATTTTACTAATGAAAAGCTGAAGGTGCGGGGAGATAAACTGTCCGGAAAGAAGATAGAAGAGATAATTAGTGATTTGGGGTATTCGGTAGGTGAAAAAGATGAAGAGACGGAAATTAAAGAAATGAAAAGAAGCACCTTTGCTTCTTTGTCGATAGCTCTTTTTTTAATGGGTTTGATGATTGTCAGACATCTTTTTGACCCCGCAGTAAATCGCTACCTGCAATTAACATTTGAAGCTATTTTAGCTTTCATTCCGGTTTACTACTTTGGAAAAGAAACTCACCTGTCCGCTTTGAAGTCAATCAAGAAAGGTTATGCCAATATGGACGTGCTTATCTCGATAGGTGATAATGCCGCTTACCTTTTTGGCTTGGCAACCTTTTTAAATCCGGAACTGCCCGCTTTCTTCGCGGTAGCCTCCTTTATCATGGCTTTTCATCTCTTGGGAAGATATCTGGAATCCAAGGCAAAGGGAAAAACTTCACAGGCTCTAAAGTCCCTATTGCAGCTGGAGGCTAAAACGGCAAACTTATTGGTTGACGGAGAGGAGAGGCAAGTAAGAGTGGACGAGCTTAAAAAGGGAGATGTAATGATTGTTAGACCGGGAGAAAAGATTCCAACGGATGGAGAGGTGCTAGAGGGTAAGACGAGCATTGATGAATCGATGGCAACCGGAGAATCGGTTCCCGTGACTAAAAAGAAGGGTGATGAAGTTATCGGGGCAACGATAAACATTGAAGGAGTTTTAAAGGTCAAAGCTACCAAAGTGGGAAAAGATACATTCCTTTCGCAGGTTATTGAGCTGGTCAAAGAGGCGCAAGGATCGGAAGTTCCTATTCAAAATTTGGCGGATAAAGTTACTTCTTACTTTGTTCCCGTTGTTTTGACTTTGTCTCTTATTACCTTTTTAGTCTGGTGGCTTGTTGTGGGAGAGCTTCTTTTGGGAGTTTTTGCCGCTATGACCGTATTGGTTATCGCTTGTCCTTGCGCCTTGGGTCTTGCAACTCCTACCGCTCTTACGGTAGCGGTCGGTAACGGAGCAAGGAGGGGAATTCTTTTTAGAAAAGGAGCGGCGATAGAAACAATATCCAAAGTGGATACGATCGTCTTTGATAAAACCGGTACGATAACAGAAGGAGCTCCCGGTGTAACCGATGTTTATCCGTTTAAAGGTGATGAAGGAGAAATTTTAAAGATTGCCGCCTCATTGGAAAAGGGATCGGAGCATCCTCTGGGTAAAGCGATAGTAAAGAAGGCTGAGGAGAGAGGCGTTGAATTGGAAGAAGTGTCTGATTTTGAAGCTCTATTCGGCGAAGGTGTTGTCGGTAAGTTGCATGGAAAAGAGGTGGTAGTAGGAAGAAAAAACCTACTTAAAAGTAAGAATTTTGAGTTAAGCGAAGATCTTTTAGATAAAAAGAAAGAATTGGAATCCGAAGGAAAAACGGTAGTTATCGTGGGAAGTGAGGATTTAATTGGACTTATTGCTCTTGCGGATACGATAAAAGATACCAGTCAAAAAGCTATAGAGGACTTGCATGAGAGAGGTTACGGTTTAGTTATGCTTACCGGAGACAATCAAAAAACCGCTAAGGCTTTAGCTGATGAGTTAGGTATTGAAAAAGTAATAGCCGAAGTTTATCCGGACCAAAAGACGGAAGCGATAGAAGAGTTACAGGCCAAAGGAAGGACCGTAGCCATGGTTGGAGACGGAATTAATGACGCTCCCGCGCT
>CAYNQG010000034.1:0-3771 GCA_964399315.1 uncultured Candidatus Saccharibacteria bacterium | reverse complement strand
TTATTAGTTACCTGTGTATTCACTTTTCAAAGAGCAAAACCGCTCTGGAAGCGGTTTAAATACCGACTTCCTGCTTTTTGCTGTCGATTAAATTTTCCTTTTCTTTCTCATGTCTGTGACAATTGTAGCAAAAAATAATAACTTGTCAAGAACCAAAAAAGACGGTCGTAAAGACCGCCCCTTTTTTACTTATAAATAACTATTTTTTAACTTAAGTTATTTTTCATTTTAGCAATTAATTCTTTAGCAAAATCTTGCCCTCCTAGTCCAAAGGCTAAACCTCCGGCGATTGTAACCATATAGACCAAGCCTTTAAAAAGGGTTTCCAGTGACTCCTTTGCGATTCCCAACTCAATAAGAATTAGATAAGCTGCAAAAATCCAAATCAGCCTCTTTCCGATAACTCCCGTCAATTGTGGGTGTGAAAAATCTGATTTTTGAGCAGTAGCAACAATTATTTTCGGTAAAAAATCAGCCGCAACCACAGCAACTATAAAGATTAAGAAGGCTTGAATAACGCTAGGTAAATACCCGACTATCTTTTCCATTAAGTCCGCAAATTGAGTAAAACCAAGAATGTCGATAGACCACCACATAAACACTAAAATTAATATCCAGCGAACAATAGAACCGATAAATTGCGATATATCCAGTTCGATATCCGCCTTCTCCATTGTTTTCATCCAGCTTTCGGATTCAAAAAAAGTGTTGAATTTCAACTTTGTTAATGTTCCGGAAATTAATTTACCGACCCCGACAGCAAAAAACCAACCAATGCTAAAAACCAAAATTGCTCCTATTAAATCAGGGATAAAGCTCATAAAAGAATGTAAAAGAGATTTGAGAGGTTCGATATATTGTCCAGTGTTGTATAAATCATTCATATTTTTATCTTAATTTTTAATTTACCTTTAGTATTTTACCACAAATCAACAAAAAACTTAAAGTTAGGCAAGTATGTCTTTAAGTGTTTTTATATTCTTCTCACTCATCTCACCCATTTTGGGAGTCTCAATTATTTTTGGTATGTCTCCAAATCTATCATCATTGAGGAGTTTATTAAAAAACGTCAGTCCAATCTCCCCCTCTCCAATATGCTCATGCCTATCAGACTTGGAGTTGAATTCTGTTTTGGAGTCATTAAGATGAAAAGCCTTTATTTTTTTAAGTGAAATCTGTCGCTCAAACTGATTCAAAACTTTTTCATATCCCCCCTCACCTCTTATATCATAACCGGCCTCCAGTACATGAGCGCTATCAAAACAGACTGAAAAAACCTCTTCATTATCAAGTAGATCCAATATCTCCTTTACCTCTTTAAAGGTGGATCCCAGAGATGTTCCTTGCCCGGCCATGGTTTCTATTAAAATCTCTACTCCATCAGGATCTACCTGATTAAAAACTCTGTCAAAACCCTCCTTTAAAAACCTTAAACCTTTTTCTTTACCGTTTTTTCCGGGACTGCCGGGGTGTAAAACTAAATACTCCACTCCCAGCTCTTTTGCTCTCTCAATTTCGGCAACCATTCTGTCTATTGATTTTTCTCTAGTCCTTTTAGTTGCTGAGGTTAAGTTGACCAGGTAGGGAATATGAGCTACGACCTCTTTAACATCCGAATTTCTCCAAGCCTCTCTAAATTTTTCCTTATCCCCTTCTGTCATATGATTAACCTTCCACTGTCTGGAAAGGGTAAGATAAAATTGCACAGCCTTAACGCCCCACTTATCCCCCCATTTAAAGGCGTTATGTATTCCGCCGGTTGTCGGCACCGTTGCTCCCAACATCGTACTTTTTTTTGAATTTATATTCATTTTTTTATACCTTATATCTAATTATTTTTCATTCTAAAAAGTCCAATCGGTTCTTCAGGAGAAATTTCTCCTATAACAAAAACTTCTTCAAATTGGTATTTTTCTTCTATTTTTTTTAAATTATCTCCATCATACAGATACCAATCACCTGTTTTAAGCACGCCCACATTTTTGTTTTTAAAATAATTTTCATTATCAAGAAAAGATGCGGTGTTTACACTATCGATGTCAAAAACAATGTACGGAAAAAGAGTGACGCCGAGAATATAGTCAAACTCTTCAAACTTATCTCTATTTTGCCGAAATGGCAATGTCGTATCATCATATCTATCCTGGATAAAATTAATCGTAGGCATAAAACTTGCACCTGCTAGAGATATAAGAATAAGAAAAGTTATTAATTTAGAAAGCTTTACCCGGCTTATTTTTTCACCAACCAACTCAATACCCATCGATAAAAAGTAGAAAAGAGGAACAAAAAGAATCATCGAATACTTAACATTTGAACCTCTGAGCATATCACCCATATCAAAGCTAGAATAAAGAGTAAAATATCCAATAAAAAATAGGGTGAATGATATAAATTCTTTCTTCTTTTTAACTAAGGAGTAAATAGCTCCCAAGACAATTAAAAAGGAGGATATTAATAGATTTTTTTGAGGTTCCAAGAGAAATCTTATATTTCTAGAAGAATGATCCAGGAAATAATTAAGGGTTTCCAAAGCTCCGGGAGTCCAGCCCGCTAACGGATGCCTTGCTACAAAGTTATAGATCGTTGCAAAAATCGGAATTAATACCAGAAGGTAAATCGCTAATGAATTTCGATAAAACTTTTTTTTGAAAAAGGAGCCTATACTTTTCTTTATATTTAGGTAGCACTCTTCTCTTATTAAAAACCCGGCTGCAAATACAAAAATTAATAAAAAACCTTCAATTCTGGTGTAAATTGCACAGAGAAGAGCGGATAGAAATAATAAAAAAATATATCGATCCTTGGTTTCTAGAAATAATTCAAAAAACAAAGTAGCAAGCAAGGAAAATATAAGAAAAGGAAAGACTAAAGAGGGGCCTCCGGAAAATTTTAAAAGTACGGGGGTGAGACTAAATAAAGCCGCAGAAACCAGGGCAACAACCTCTTTTTTAGTCCATATATAAGCTAGAAAAAAAGAGATGAAAACTGAAATAGTACCGAGTAGAGCGGAAAAATTAAAAGTTAGGGATTCTGAATAATCAAAAACTCTAAAAACTAAACTGAGCATTAACGGGTAAACGGGAGGCCAATAAAAAGAGTAGTGGTATTTTTCACAAACTCCATCCGACACGAATGCACAGGTCGCATTGACGTTAAAATCTCTCAGTGTTCGCGCTATATTCACGAATAAAAATCCATCACTATAGACAACTTGAGCATGCAAGATCCAGAAAAATCTCAAAAAAGCCGAAGCAATCACTAATACGAGAAAAGAGATCCAGACTTTAGAGCTTATCTTTGAAAATTCATTTAATATTTTTTTTCTATTAAAAAAAGTAAGAAGTGGTAGAGAGGTTAGGCCGATTAGTGAAAGTGTGATCGTTATCCAGTTAATAAAATCCATATAGAGTAAGTTTTATCAATGAAATTAATTAAATTTTTATTTTTTATTTATTTTTATTGCTTTTCCTTTAACTAATCCGTCGGCAATCTTTTTATAACCGGAGGAAAGTATTCTTTGAAATGTACTCTGCGAAGTATTCATTCTTTTGGCCGCCTGCGCCTGAGTCAAATCCTCAGTATTTTTAAGTCTAATAGCCTCCATCTCCTCTTTGGTTAGAGAAACTTCCTCTAAATCCCTCATAGGAACTCCTTGAGGTTTAAAATAAGTAACCTCCGGGTCAAACTTTATTCTTTTTCTTCTTTTTGGTCTGGCCATTTTATTTTTTATAATTTTAGCATATAATCTATATAGAAAACACCTCCCAC
>CAYNQG010000033.1:0-3778 GCA_964399315.1 uncultured Candidatus Saccharibacteria bacterium | reverse complement strand
GTCATAATCAGTTTCTAATAATTTAACTAATGAATTTATAAGTGATATGTTTTTGTCATAAGCCATTCTTTTTGGTCCTAAGAGAGCAACCAAACCCTCGCTGTTGTCAGAAAAGCGACATCTTGATATAAGTATTGTAAAGTCTTTATTTTTAAGTGGATTTTCCTCACCTATATAAATCTTAACCTCTCCTTTGCTTAAATTATCGGAAAAGCTTTTTTTAAGGTTGCTTTCAAATTCTTTTGCAAAGTTTAAGAAAGAATGGATCTTTTTCACCTCTTTAAACTCAGGGTCATGCAAGGTTTCTTCAAAGCCCTCTTTCCAGAGCAGATCCTTTTCTTGTAGATAAGAATATGTTAGTGAACTAGAAAATGCTGCAAGAAATCCTGTTAATTCTCTCAAAAATTTAACCTCACCTTCAACCTTACGCTCTAAATTTCTCATTCGTCTAGCAATATCTCTGTTTGTTGTCAATTCTTTTCTTTGGTGGAGTAATTTATTTACAAAATATCTATAACCCTTATCGGAAGGAATTCTCCCTGCTGAGGTATGGGGCTGTATTAAATAGCCCTTTTCTACTAAAGCTTTAAGATCATTTCTAATCGTTGCCGGCGAAACCCCCAAATTGTATTTTTTTTCAATATGCCTAGAGCTTATCGGTTCAACAATATCAATGTAGTCTCTAACTACAATCTCTAAAATCCTCCGTTGTCTTTTGGTTATTTCCATGTCTAAAAAATATTAGGACCTCTTCTGACCCTAATAATAGAAAATTAGCAGTCGAATGTCAAGAGTGATAAGAATCTCCCTTTTAATAGAATTCTAAGCTTTCTAGAGATTTTAAAGCACTCTTTTTAAACCCCTTGTAGATAATGATTGATAAAAGTAAAAATATTAAAAGTAAATAATAACTTTCTCTTGAAAATACTTCGTAAACCAGATAAGCTCCCAAACCACTATAGATTAAGGATATTAAAGTAAACCCTATTCCGGGAGGTGAAGTGCTCAATTTTTGAGGATCATTAGTTTCAAAATTAATAAATATTGAACCCAGAGAAATTCCAACCATAGTCAAGGTTAAAACTCCGATCAATGCGGTAATTGTAGACACTGCTGCAACTTGAAAAGTAGCGCTAAGTGGAATTATATAAACCGCCAAAGCAATCATTCCAATTAGACTTAGAAGAAGTCCGTAAAATCTATATTTAGCTTTAAATATTTCCTTAAAATCTATCGGTGCCGATCCCAATATCCAGGCGGTATCTCCCTCTTGACTTAATGTTGGAAAAACAAATCTTAGAATCAGGGCGCTGATAAAAAATAGTATCACTCCTATCTGGAGACTTGGGGTTAGTCCGGTTACAGCTAGATTTTGACTTGATCCAATTCCGACATATTGCTCCAATAGATTGACAACTCCAACTTGTGCGAGCATTAAAATCATCAAAAAGGAAAGCCAGAACAGGTTTTTGGGAGATCTTAAGCTGATAAGTAGCTCTTTTTTAAATATAACTCCTTTTTTAGTCTCAGGCATGCTACCAATCGACCTAATCGCCCTTTTATTTTTATCGGTTGCTTTAGCTTCAAATGAACCCTCTTGAAAAGATTGCCAGATATACAAAAACTTTTCCTTAAGGAGGCTAAAGATGAGTAAGACTAAAAGAGATAAACCTGTTAGAATCCCCAAATACTTAACTCCACCGGAGAATGATTTTGACTGACCTTCAAATATTGTCATTGCCGGTAAATGTGACGGGAATATAGAAAAATTTTCTTTGAGAAGTGCTAAACTAGGGTCTATCGCCTCCTCCAGTTGAAAAATCTTTTCAATATCAATATTTACCACTCTGCTCCAGATTAAAGCTCCAACAAGGAGACAAGTGACTCCTATCGTTCCGACTAAAGGTTTGAAGGTCTTAATTTTTGCAACTTTAAATAATAAAGAGAATACAAATATAACTGTTATTGCTAATCCGGAAATGAATAGAGAGAAAATAATTATACTGACAAGCGACAGAAAAAAGTACCAAGCCGGATAACTAAAAACGGATTGAACTGCCAAAAGCAAAGGCAAGGCCAAAACTATAATCGGCCACGAAGAATCAATTAGAGCTCTTAAAAATTTAACCCAAGCAAGACTCCCAAAGTTCTTACTACCCATTATCCAACTGTCAGAATCATCCTTAAAGAAGTTGAAAAGCCCAAATATAGAACTGCTAACGAAAATTAAAAACCCGATAACAAGAAAAAATAACTGATAAATATATAAAGGAATAGCCTTAATCATAAACGGGTCACTAGCCTCCTGAGTTGAAAGCAGTCCTTCTTTAGTCAGGTAATAAACCCCAAAAGCCAATAAGAAAACAGCGCCAATCATAAGGGTGGCAACTATTACTCTGGACTTTGTATTTTCTTCAAAATACCTCCTTATCCTCCTTAAATAGTATGTAAAAAAAATTTTAATCATTTTTGCTGAAGTGGTGGTAGATTTCCAAAAGCGAAGCCTCCTTGTCGCCCATTTTATCTCTCAACCCATCAATAGAACCAACCTCAACGAGTTCACCTTTATGCAGGACTCCTACTCTGGAAGAATATTCTTGTGCCACCGGCAGTGTGTGCGTAGCCATAAAAACCGAGCCTCCATCGGAAACAAATTTACTAAGTAAATCCATCGCTACCTCTGCGGATTGCGGATCTAATCCTACAATAGGTTCATCAACTAATATTAATTCAGGACCATGAAGAAGGGTAGCTAAAATAGTAAATTTTTGCTTATTTCCTCTGGAATAATTTTCAAAATACTTTTTCTCTATTCCGCTAAGGCTGAATTTAGATAAAAGATCGGGGATTCTGCTTTCAATTTCTTCTTCTGAAACTCCGTATAGTTTTCCGGAAAAATATAAAAATTCTTCACCGGTAATACAGCTCCATATCTTGGGTTCGTCGGGAATGTAGCCAATTTTTGCTTTAGTTTCTTTTGGGTTGTCTTTTACACTTTTTCCACCTACAAGCACATCACCCTCCGTAGGTCGCAACAGTCCTAAAATATTCTTAATGATAGTCGTCTTTCCGGATCCATTTGGTCCGATTATTGAAAACAGTTCCCCTTCTTCTAGTTGAAGACTCACGTTATTTACAGCGGTAAAGTCTCCAAATTTTTTAGTTAAATTCTCTATTTCAAGCATTTTTTAAATATTTATTTTTTAGATCCGTAGTTTCTAACCTGAATGACGCTCCATGGCCGGGATAAATTATCATTCCCGCCTTCAATTTATCTGACAACTTCTCTAAAGATTTTTTCATCTTAATCATTGAACCTCCCTCTAAGTCAACTCTTCCGTGCACGTTTTTAAATATAGTGTCTCCGGTCAGAGCAAAGCCATCCCCAATAATA
This sequence comes from uncultured Candidatus Saccharibacteria bacterium, assembly GCA_964399315.1. Lineage (GTDB taxonomy): Bacteria > Patescibacteriota > Minisyncoccia > Minisyncoccales > PWPS01 > PWPS01. Next base: position 384 of record CAYNQG010000033.1, on the reverse strand, counting down.
CAAATACAGTCTTCTTTATGTCCGGGGGTTTTTATTATTTTTAAATTAGACCCCCCTACCCTTAAGTTGTCTTTAGGATCCAGGACTTCAATTGCAAATCTTTTTTTTAATTTTTCATTTGCTCCGATATGGTCGTAATGGCTATGTGTGTTTATTATTCCAATAGGCTCGGCTTTTTCTCTTTCTATCTTTTTGACTATCTTTTCGCTATCGGCTCCGGGATCAATTATCAACATCTCTCCCTTGGATATAAGTAGATAGCAGTTCGTATTCAAAGAGCCCACTTTTATTGCTTTCACAGTCATAATATAAAGCTAACTATAGTTAAACAAAGACCTATAATTAAAGTAAAAACCAAAGAGACTTTTATCGGAACTAAAGAAT
>CAYNQG010000032.1:0-3809 GCA_964399315.1 uncultured Candidatus Saccharibacteria bacterium | reverse complement strand
ATCCGAAAGTAAAAATAGTAAGAATAAAGACAACAAAGACAAAAAGAAGAAAAAAACAAAATATGAAGACCAAAAAGACAAAAAAGAAAAGTCTTTCCTGTTAAAAGATCCAGAAACCGGAAAGACGGTAAAAATTTAAAACCGGCTAAAAAGCCGGTTTTTTTATTCAACTGATTCTCTGTATCTATCTGGGATATTATCATCAGAAGAAGGATTTATTTTTGAAAAAAGATCTTCTTCCAACCGATCTCTCAAGGTTTCAGCTTTATCGTTTGATATATCCAATCTTTTTTTTAGATAACTTAAAATATCTTCTTCAGTTAAATCTTCTTTTCCATACTTAATCATTAATCTCGTCAATATGATCACGGGATCATTAAAGACGGCTTTTACCAAGTTTTCACCCTCTTTTTTATTGTAGAGATTAAATTCTCTAACTATATCTCTTATTTTAAATCTGTAATTTTCAGGATATTTCATCTCAATAATTTATATTAAATTATACCTATTCCATCTTGATCGGTTCCGGCTCCCGAAGAAGTTTCGTAACCGTCGTCCGAATCCTCACTATCGGTGACGTCTTCAACAAGATCAGTAGGCCATTTCTCTAAGTTTTTATCATTACTGAGGTGGTTTTTTAAGCTTTTATAAGTATCTGCTGTGCTAATGTTAACACCTTCTAAATCGTTATCACTCAAGTTGGTTACTGCTTTCATGAAGTTTGCTTTTTTGTTGTAGTTTGCGCTTCCCAAACTTTGTAGTTTTGAAGGATCTCTCATAACCATAGCTGCTTTTCTGGAGGCGTGAGGGCCGGTAAAGGAGAGATCTTTAACGTCACTTCCGCTCATCTTGTCAATTTCTTCAAGCATATTCTGAGCCCCCTCCTCCAATGTAGCTGCTAGGTCAAGATGTATTTCCGGACTACTCTTTTTAAGATCTCTCTTTACTTTGTCAGATATGTCCGACCAGTATTCGGTAATTATATCTCTGACCTCTTGTTTTTCGATATCGCCATCTTCTGCTAGTTTTTGAGCGGCGGCTATTCGTCTTTGCCGTGGAGAGTTGGCTGAATTAACAACCGATCTGAGTTCTTCTTCGTTATAGTCTTCAATTATCTTAGATTGATTATCTCTCTCACCCTTAACTGTTGATTCCGGACTTCTAGTTGTCAAGAAAGAAGAGAATTTCCTCATTCCTTTTCTGTATCCGTAACTTACAGCATTAAATCCTTTTTCTAAACCGGTACTGTTTTCCATTGCTTGCTGTTTTTGTGATATAGCATTGTCAGTTTTATTTTCGGCAAAGCTGGTTTTTAATCTTCTTGCCGCGACCTCTCTATTTTTTTGCGTAACTTGGAGAGCTTTTTCTTTTACTTTACCGGGAACTTTAAGTATGGCATCAGAACCTTTCGGCATCATCTTTTTTGCAAAGACAACCGCAACTCCTAAAAAGATAGCCAAGGTGATGTAATAGATAAAGATAGAAGGAACTATTTCTGCGTAATTGGTAAATATACTTGCGCCCGGGTCACCCTGCCCGGCATAGTCGGGCCTTAGAGGATTTGCCGCAACTGTTGAAAGTAGAAGAAAGAAAAAGAGGACTACTCCTAAAAAAGACCACTCGATGAGGGCATTAATCCATTTACTCCAGTGCTTTTTTCCTCCCGGAACGGACCAGGCTACAAAAGCCAGGGGAGAAAATATTGCTAACAGTTGTATGACGAAAATACGAGCGAAAAATAAAAAGGCGTAAATAAAGAGTATTCCCGATATTAAAAATCCAGTTATTACTTGCATTATTCCGGCTACGATTTGAGGAAGAAAAGCTCCCGTAAAGGCGGCGACGACACCGGCTTGAACTATAGGTGAAGAAGCCGGAATTATAAGGCTGATCATCAAAGAGGTTAAATATGTGGAAAATTGAGTTAATATTGATTCCCAGCTTAAAAAGATTGCTTCAACTAGATCTTCTCCCAGACCGGGAGTATAAAATGTATTTAAAATAATATTGGATACATCAACGATCATTCCCACGAAAACCAGACTGAAATTAACCAAAAGAGCTACTATTATTAATTTGGGTAGAGTCTTTTTAGCAGTGTAAGACTCTTTATTCAGTATTGTAGCTATTCCAATTACCACTAAGGCTATTATTATTCCCGTATTAGCCAGACTCGATGTGAATTGCCATCCTATTTGAACTACTTCACTTTCGATTATCTCCAGTTTTGCGGGGTCGGAAGCCCACTCTAAAAGATAGATTGAAAGATGAAGAGCAAGTCCGGAGATAAGAAGGCCGAGCAGAAGCAAGACAAATAGAGATTTAAAGGGACCAACCATTTCCGATATCCCTTCCAGCATTACTGAAAAGACATTAAAAATGTCGGTAAATATTGCCGCATTGGCCAGTAGTGGTGCTGTTAAAAAAAGCAACGAGACAAAAAATAGACCCTTATTTCTTTTTATCCACTTCAATAGTTTTTGCATGTTAATCTTTATTTTTCATTTTAATTCCACTCTTTTTAATATGTAACAGTTGTTTTAACTTCTATCCTTAAATCATCTTCAATCTCCACTTCGCATTCATCACCTTCTCCCCTACATTGGGAAGGGCTTTCCCAACTATCTAAAACGGTACCCGATCCGGCTGTTACGCCGTCTTCGAACTTTAAAGTATATTTTCCCGGAACTACTAACTGACTATCTCCGGGACTTAATCTTCTTTGCTGGGGTCCATCTAAAGTTATCGAAACCCCGGCCGGCTCAAGTCCGGTAGAAGAATCTTCAGCTTCAAAACTAACTGATAAATAGATCTCTTCTCTAAACTCTTCAAGAAGTCTTTCGTGTCTTCTTAAAGCCATGCAATTCGACTCTCGATCTACAGCTCCTTTTAAGTCATCGGAGTCGGCTAGTGGCTGAGATATTCTCTGTCGACAAGTAGGCCTCTCTCTGCCGAAGACGGGAAAGTCTCTAGTAGTTCCATCATAAAAAGCTATCCTGCAACCTCCTCCGGTTCGATCTCTCTCATAACCTAAATCGGTTCCCATCTCTTCTGCCGTCGGACAACCGATTTTTAAAGGATCTAACTGATTGGTATCTCCCAGATAATTAAGGGCGTCGGTCAGACTTCCGTAGCCTATCCTGGTCCATTCGTAAATTGTAACACTTCCCCCGCTTTCTTCTATCTCTAAGCACCGCTCCCTTTCAAAATCCGAATTTTTAATCATTTCTTCACAAATATCTCCGGGGTTGCTGGTGTAGTTCGCATTGTAAGTTCCCTTATCGGCAGCATCAAGTAAGGGGGTTATGATCTCCTGATCTGCATCTACTGTCACTTCTTTTCTATCGCTATATCTTTTAGCATGCAAGTCCTTTAAATCATCGCGGTCGTAACCGCTGTCATCATAAGATACCACATCTACACCGTCAACTCTTTCACCGCTTCTTCTTTTTACTAATTGAAAATGATCTTCAATATCATTTATTCTAACTTCCAGTATTTCACTATCATCTTTTTCCGGTTTACAGGCTATGCTTGAAATCGGAAATATTTCGTTTGTTTTTATTTCCATTCCGGGAATCATGAAATGAGTTTCTTGACTACTTTCATCTTCTTCTTCTACCGTTAAAAATGCAAATTCACACATATCTTGCTGAAGAGTCATTCCACCCTGAAATTCATGAGTGCCCAAATCTTCTCGGTTTACTTGTATTTGGCTTATTTGAGTTAATTCCGGGTTGATAGTGTTTAGTATAATATAGGATCCTAAAAGTAAAAATATTCCCGAAAAAGAGGCGATCAGTCTTTTT
>CAYNQG010000031.1:0-4205 GCA_964399315.1 uncultured Candidatus Saccharibacteria bacterium | reverse complement strand
CATAAAATCCTTTCGACTTCCAGTCGGTCGTAGTGGTTATTCTTTTAATTCTGGGATGTGATCTTTGAGACATGTTTTATATTGATTTACGTCTAAAAATATTTTTACCTTTTTGTTTTTGTTCTTTTTTGCTCTTATCTCTACCGGCCTTCTTTCCATCTTTACTCTTTTTAACAGTTGAAGATTCTTTTGGCTTCTCCCTCTTCTTAACTATCTTTATCTTTCCCTTTTTACCGGTCTTTATTTCTGAACCCGGTTCAATTTCTTCCAAAACTATTGTTATGTGGGAAGTTTTTTTCTGAATTTGGTTTGTCGCTCCTCTGGCTCTGGGCCTCCACCTTTTAAGAGTTGGTCCTTGATCAACTTTAATCTCAGAAATGTAAAGATTATCTCGGTCTAAGTCAAAATTATGCTCAGCATTAGCAATTGCGGAATTTAGCAGTTTACTAACCGGCTTGGTAGCCTTTTTGTTTGTAAACTTTAATCTACCTTCCGCTTCATCAACTCTCCTACCTCTGATTAGATCAGCAACAAGCCTTACCTTGCGAGGTGAAATTCTTAAATAATTTAATTTTGCATCAACTTTCATATTATTTCGATCTTATTTATTTTTCTCCAGCTCCCTTTGCATTCGACCACCATGTCTAACAAACTTCTTGGTGGGAGAAAATTCACCCAACTTATGACCAACCATATCTTCAGTTGCCTGAACTTCAACATGCTTTTTACCATTATACACTCCAAAAGTAAAACCTATCATTTCCGGAGTAATTACGGCATCACGAGCCCAGGTTTTAATTACACCATCACCAGGCTTCTGATCTTTAACTTTCTTTAAAAGCCTTTCGTTTATGTTGGGTCCTTTTTTTAAACTTCTTGCCATGCTATTTTTAAATTTATTTTTTCTTCTTTTTCTTTCTTCTTTTAATAATATACTTGTCGGTATGCTTTCTCTTTCTTGTCTTTACTCCTTTTGCCGGCTTTCCGGTAGGTGTCTTCGGATGCTTGAGCCCTATAGTAGAACCTCCTTCACCACCACCATGAGGATGATCAACAGCATTCTTCGCTTTACCACGAACGGTAGGTCTTCTTCCTTTATTTCTATTTCGCCCGGCTTTTCCTATATTCTTGTACCTGTGTTCAGGATTAGAAAGCTCTCCTATTGTGGCATATCCGTCTCTATTCACCTTTCGAACCTCTTTAGAAGGCATCTTTAAGTGGGTATACTTTCCTTCCTGAGCTAAAACAGCTGCTGAAGATCCCGCTGCTCTCACCATCTTTCCTTCACCCTGCTTGCTGAAAGAAATATTGTGGATTTGGGTTCCGACCGGAATATTTCTAAGTGGCATTCGGTTACCGGGTTTTACTTTGGGGTTTTCGGCAGTAATCACCTCTTCTCCAATCTCCAACCCTTGAGGGGCTAGAATATAACCCAGCTCCTCGTCTTCATACTCTACCAATGCCAGGTAAGCAGTCCTATTTGGATCGTAATCAATTCTTTTCACCTCACCGGAAACATCCATCTTTTCTTGTCCAAAATTAACCTTGCGATAAATTTTACGAGCTCCACCTCCGCGTGTTCTGACAGTCATTTTTCCGTCATTATTTCTCCCACCCGATTTTTTCATGCTGACAGTCAGCGATTTTGGGGGGCGACTGTTTTTGTCTGGTTTCTGGGTCATAACGTCTACTATTAAATCAAATTTAAAATTTTTGTCAAGAAGAAAGAATTTCTATGTTCTGACCTTCTTTAATTTTAACCATCGCCTTTTTGTAGCCGGACTTAACTCCTTGAATTCTTCCGAGTCTTCTCTTTTTGTCCGGAATATTAACTATAGTCACCTTTTCTACATCCACATCATACATCTCTTCAATCTTGCCCGCAATTTCAATCTTATTAGCATCATCACTAACTACAAAAGTATATCTATTCTCCTCTCGCATTAATTGAGTTGATTTTTCGCTAATATGAGGTCTCTTGATTACCTTTTTCATAGGAATGTATCTTTAATTACTTTCAAAGAAGCTTCCGGCAATACTAAGTATTTATAGCTGAGAAGATCCAAAGAGTTCAGATTTCTAGCTTCCATAACCTCGACATCTTCAATATTTCTAGCAGCCAGAAGAAGATTTTCGTCCACTTTGTCGGCAGCAATCAAGATTGATCCGTCATTACAAGGGAGGTCATTAAGAAAAGACAACTCTTTCGTTTTGGGCTTCTCTATCTCCAAATCATCCAGAGCGATAATTAAATCATTTTTAGCCTTTCCGGAAAGACTCATGAAAAGAGCCTTTCTTCTTTCTTTCTTATTAATCTTTTTCTTGTAATTTCTCTCATTTCTAGGTCCGAAAGTAACACCTCCACCTCTCCAAATCGGTGAGCGAATCGATCCGTGCCTAGCTCTACCGGTTCCTTTCTGTCTCCAAGGCTTTTTACCCCCACCTCTCTTTTCCGATCTATCCTTAGTATGAGCGCTGTTTTGACGCCTGTTTGATTGCTGGCAAGTAACTACTTGATGAACTAAACCGGAATTAATGGGTAAAGAAAAGATCTCATCCGGCAACTCTATCTCTTTATCGCTTTTTCCTTTTTTGTTGTATACGGAAATTTTCATATGCTTTGAATTTCTAAAAGATTATCTTTACCACCCGGGAGAGCTCCCTTGACAGCCAAAGTATTCTCTTCAGAATCGATCTTCACCAGCTCCAAATTATTGACCGTAATTCTGTCGGCTCCCATTCTGCCGGGCATCTTTCGCCCTTTTTGAACTCGTTGAGGATAAGCCGATCCTATCGATCCGGTCTTCCTCTCATCATGCTTCGTTCCGTGAGTTCGTGACTGCCCGGAAAATCCATGCCTCTTAACGGCACCTTGGAATCCTTTTCCTTTCGATGTTCCGGAAATTTTAAGCTTGCTCCCTTCTTTAAAAATTGAAACATCAATTTCTTGACCTATTTCAAAGTCATCGGGATCAACCCTGAATTCGGACAAAACACGAAAAGGTTTATCTCGTTGCGGCTTTTTAACTTTGCTTTCATCCAATTTCTCAAAACCAATCTGAACTGCCGAGTAACCATCGCTTTCCTCCGTCTTTATTTGAGTAACGACACAGGGGCCGGCCTCTACCAGAGTAACCGGAACAACGTCTCCTTCTTCGTTAAAGACCTGAGTCATTCCTATTTTTTTTCCTAAAATAAATTTCATAATTTTTTCAAGCAAATTGTCAGCTTTTGACTTCTGTAATTTCTGATTTCTTGTCTGAAAAATATCTGCAGACAAAAGCTTCGGGCCCTCCTCCCGATTTGGAAAGCCTGTCAGCTATTATAACTCAATTTGGACAATCCAAAAAGGTTACATTTTAACTTCAATATTTACTCCGTTGGGTAAAGTGAGATTTCTGAGCGCATCCAAAACTTTCGGATTAGCGTCCATAACATCAATAAGTCTTTTATGTACTCTAACCTCATACTGCTCTTTAGACTTATTGTTTACAAAAGTAGACCGGTTTACGGTGTACTTCTTAATATCAGTAGGTAGAGGAGTGGGACCCGAAATCTCACTCCCGTACCTGGTTGCTGTTTCAACAATCTGTTCCGCGCTACTGTCAATCACTTTGTGATCGTACCCTCTGAGTTTTATTCTGATCTTGTTAAGATTTTCTTCCTTAGCCATTGAATCTAGTTGATAATTTTTGTTACTACTCCGGCACCTACAGTCTTACCACCTTCTCTGATAGCGAATCTTTGCTCTTCCTCGAGTGCAATTGGGGCAATTAATTTGATCTTCAATTCAGAAGTGTCCCCGGGCATAACCATTTCGGTTCCTTCCTTTAGTTCAACCTCACCGGTTACATCAGTTGTTCTGAAGTAAAATTGAGGCTTGTATCCGTTGAAGAAAGGAGTGTGTCTACCACCCTCGTCTTTATCCAGAATGTAGACTTCAGCTTCAAATTCAGTGTGAGGTTCAACGGAACCGGGTTTAGCAAGCACTTGCCCTCTTTCGATATCTTCTTTCTTTGTTCCTCTAAGAAGGAGTCCGGCATTGTCACCAGCCTCACCTCTGTCGAGACTTTTATTAAACATCTCGATGCTTACAACAGTAGTTTGGTCAATCTCCTCTTGAAGACCAATGATATCAACTTCATCTTTGGAGTTGATAACACCTCTTTCAATTCTACCGGTTGCAACTGTTCCTCTACCTTCGA
>CAYNQG010000030.1:0-4625 GCA_964399315.1 uncultured Candidatus Saccharibacteria bacterium | reverse complement strand
AAACAGCATCAGCAAAAGGTGTTGCTGCTTCCAGGCCCGCCCTATTTTTTACAGGACTCATTAATTCTGGTTTTTGCATAAAGCTCAATTTGCCTTTTAGAATTATAACAGATATTTTTAATTTTTAATATTGTCAACAAAAGAAAAAAATGTCATAATAATTTTAGAAAGGAGCTGATAAAATGGAGGTGATAAGAACTCGAGAAAAAGTTATTAAAAAACTTCTGGAAGCCGTATTGTTTCTTAGCTGGAATAATAGACTCGGACGTGTTCTTATACAGAAGAAGGAAATAATACCGACTCCTGCAAAGATTACTGAAGTGAAGTACTTTTTAGAAAAAGCGTCTTACACGATTCATATTAAAGATAGAGTACTGTTACCAATGGGATCTTTAAGCAAAACAAGAAGCTTCCTGACTGATATAGGATTTTATTTTGCATCCGTAAATGAAGGAGTTGAAGTAATTACATCGCAAGTAAACGAATTTCCACAGATAAGATTTCTAAAACTAAATGGATTTAGATCAGAAAAAGCACTTATTTATTGGTTTAGAGATCTTCAAATGGATCCTACTTCAATAAGAGATGATTTGCAGGAAATAAAGGATATAATTAAAACAAAAAAAGCAGGAGGAGGTTAAACCTCCTCTTTTTTTTATTCCGTTTTAAAAAATATTACATCACCATCTTTAACGACATAATCTTTACCTTTATCTCTCGCTACTCCTTCCTCACGCGCACCGACCCAGCCTCCGAAACGAACAAAATCTTCGTAAGAAACCACTTCCGCCCTAATAAAACCCTCTTCAAAATCCGAATGTATCCTTCCTGCTGCTTTGGGAGCTTTTGAACCTTTTTTTACAGTCCACGCCCTACTCTCCTTCTCTCCGGAGGTAAAAAAGGAGATTAAATCAAGTTTTTCATAACTTTTCCTTATTAGTTTATTTAACCCGCTCTCGTTTATATCATAAGATTTTAAATATTCTTCAGCCTCCTCCTTAGAGAATCCGGCTAACTCACTTTCTATTTTTGCATTTATTTCTAAGAACTTTCCGTCATCTTGAGGATTGTCAACATTTTTTAGGTAAATGACAGGCTTATCAGTTAAAAAATCTAGTTCTTTTATTGCTTCTCTTTCTTTTTCTTGTAAATTCAGATCTACAATTAAATTTTCCTCTTCCAAAAAGGATTTTATTTTTTCCAAAATTTTTATCTTCAATTCAGTTTGTTTATTTCTAGTCTCTCCCCTCGCCTTGTCCAGGGCCTTTTCGGTCATTTCCAAATCGGCCATAATGAGCTCTACATCAATAATATCCCTATCTCTTTCCAAATCGATATCACCTTCTACATGAGAAACATCCGGATCTTCAAACTCTCTTAAAACCTCAACAATCGCATCAACTTCTCGTATATGAGAAAGGAACTTATTTCCTAAACCCTTCCCTTCATGAGCACCCTTAACCAATCCAGCAATATCAACAAACTCTATAGTGGTATGAATTGTTTTTTTAGAATTAGAGATATCAGCTAACTTTTCAATTCTCTCATCAGGAACCTTAACCGTTCCTACATTCGGATCAATAGTACAAAAAGGATAGTTTTCAGCTCCAACCTGATTTTTCGTTATCGCTCTAAAAAGAGTTGATTTTCCAACATTAGGCAGGCCTACAATTCCAATCTTGAATGACATAAATTTAAAATTAAAATTCTTTTACCAGCTACCCCTTACTATAGTATAAAAAGTTAAAATAATCTAATATTCAACTGCTGACTTACCAGCCAACCTACCAGTACTCCAACAGAGCTGCAAATTAAATCCACCAGTTCTTCCCACAAGATTAATTATTTCTCCAGCAAAAAATAAATTATGAATAATTTTTGACTGCATGGTTTTATTGTTAATCTCTCTAAGATCAATTCCTCCCCTCGTAACTAGACTGCGCTCAAAACCTGATAGCTGACATTCTTCAATTCTTATATTTCTAATCCTATGAACAATCTTGTGACGATTATCTCTTGTGGTTTTATTCGCTTTATTATCTAAATAAAAATCAGAAAAAAGATTTTCAACTAAGCTTTTAGGGAAAATTTCAGATAATGAATTTTTAACAGTTTTATTACCCTTAAAAGCTCCTTGAAGTTTTTTATCTATTTCCTTAAAGCTCATTTTGGGTAGCAAATTAATCTTCAACTCTCCAACCTCTTCAGGCAAGTTTAAACTTAAATTTAGAATTGCGGGACCTGAAATCCCAAAATGAGTAAATATTAGACCCCCTACCTCTTTTTTCTCTTGCGCGAAAACCTCAACCGATTGAAGTGAAACACCCTGCAGTTTATTTATCTTACTATCTTTAGAAATTATCGGAGCAAGTCCCGGAATCGGGTTTTTAACCTCATGACCTATTTTTTTAGCTATCTCAAGTCCAAATCCATCTGATCCTAAATGAGGGTAAGACTTACCACCACTGGCAAGTAAAAACTTTTTCGCTTTTATCTCTTTAACTTCATCATTAAATTTAACTAAAATTTTATCAACTCTTCCATCTTTAACTAAAAGATCAACAACCTCTCCCCTTAAAACATCTTCATTTAATTCTTTTTTGAAAACCTCCAATATATCTTGTGATTTGTCTGATTTTGGAAACACTTTCGAGTCTTCAATTTTTGTCCTCACTCCTCTGCTTTCAAAAAAATCAATAGTTTCTTTCGGTCCAAATTCAGAAAAAGACCGATACAAAAACTCTCCATTTTGTTCATAGTTTTCAACTAATTTTTGTAAATTAAAAGTTTTATTAGTAAAATTACACCTCCCATTCCCGGAAATTAATATTTTTGATCCTAAATCTCCTTTTTCAATAACAACTACATCAGCTCCTTCGTTTTTAGCCGAAACTCCAGCCATGAGACCGGCGGGTCCTCCGCCAATAACTGCTAGATCAAATTTTTTATTAATATTCATACTTATAAAAATAAAACCCGGGCAGTTCCCGGGTCAACTAAATTGCTGCGGGACCAGGACTCGAACCTGGACTACTTGGACCAAAACCAAGCGTGCTACCATTACACCATCCCGCAAAAGCGGTACTATTATAACCTATACCAACTAAAAATCAAGTAGTGAGGTCAACAATGGCCATTTCTATCGGTAATTGAGGAATCGGAGAGTAATCCATCCGTTTTCTAGCTTTTAAAAATATCTTAAGCATTTTATTTATTTGCTTTGTAGATAGGTCTTCAGCTTGCTTTTTCAACTTCTTCATCTCTTCATTTGTAAAACTGACTCTTAAACCGGAAATAACAGAACTTTCTTCATCATCAAGATCAGCTCCAGTAAGCGACATAGCCATTAGCTGTCTTAAATACTCCAAAAGAGAACTGTGAAATTCTTCTAAGTTAACACCTTCAGTGTACATCTTTTCTAAATACTTGATTGCCTCTAATCGTTTACCATTTGCAATTAAATCTACAAACTTAAATATATATTGAGTCTCAACTAATCCCAAAAGGCTTTTTACATCCTCTTCTTCTAGTTTATCCTCAGTAAAGGTTAAAATCTGATCCAAAAGACTTTCTGCATCTCGAAACGATCCTCCCGCAGCAGTGGCTATTATCTCTAAAGACCGTTGGTCTGTTTTCACCTCTTCAGCTTTTAAGATCTTTTCAAGTTTTTCTATTATTTCTGATAAATTCAATTTTCTAAAATCAAACCGCTGGCACCTAGAAATAATTGTTGATAACATTTTCTGTGGTTCTGTGGTTGCTAAAACAAAAATAGCATGATCTGGTGCTTCTTCTAGAGTTTTAAGCAAAGCGTTAGCTGCTCCTTTTGTAAGCTGATGACTCTCATCAATTATGTAAACCTTGTACTTTAAACTATTAGGAGAAAACTTTATACCTTCCCTTAACTGTCTGATCTCGTCAATCCCTCTATGTGAAGCAGCATCAATCTCAATTAAGTCCACCGCATTACCCATCATTATCGATTTGCAGGCTTCACACTCGTTGCACGGCTCAGAATCTGAATCATCTTCACAATTAACAGCCTTTGCTAAAAGTCTTGCCATTGTAGTTTTCCCGGTCCCTCTGGGTCCAGCAAAAAGATAAGCATGCGACACATTTCCGGACTTTATTGCATTTCTTAAAGTTTTTACTACGTGTTCTTGACCTATAATATCAGAAAAACTCTTTGGTCTGTATTTTCGGTATAAAACTTTAGACATCTTATTTTTTATTTTTTAACAAGTAATGAAAAATTAACCCCAAAAATAGAAAAGCTAAAACCATTTCGATCGGACTAACTCCTTTAAAAAAACCACTAAACTGAAGTAAGCTGATAATCACCAATCCGGCAACCAAGACACCGGCAAATATCGATAAAAAGGATTTTTTATAATCTAGTCCAAAAAGATAAGCTACTAAACTAGCAGTCCAAGCTCCGCTAACTGGTAACGGGATAGCTGTAAATCCGGCTAAAGCTAAATAACCCCATTTTTTAACCTTCTCCTCATTATCCCGTTTGGTTTTTTCAAAAACAAAATTAATTATCTTTTCTATTAACTTGAATTGTTTTGAAAAAAAATTAACAACCGGTTCCAAAAGTAGAAATATAAAAACGACCGGTACCA
>CAYNQG010000029.1:0-4761 GCA_964399315.1 uncultured Candidatus Saccharibacteria bacterium | reverse complement strand
CGTATGGTAATGCTACCCCTCTTTTATGCGCAGCACCGCTTATAGACGATGACGAAGCTTTTGTTTATATGTTCGGGGATGACTTAACAATTTCCGAAAAGCCGGTCACAAAGCAGCTAATGGATGTCTATGAAGAGGAAAATCCTAAAGCCGTATTGGGAGTTCAGAAGGTTCCCGATGAAGAGGTGGAAAGATACGGAACGATAAAGTATAGAGATAAATCCAAAAATTATGAAATAGAGCTGGGATGTGAAAAACTTCCCGCTTCGGAGGCTCCCTCAAACATGGCTCAGTTCGGTAGATTCGTCTTCTCTCATGAAGTGGTAAGAAGAGCAAAAGAGACTCCGGTTGGAAAAGATAATGAGTTATGGGTGATGGATATAATAAACGATTTGGCTCAGGAAGGAGAAAAGATTTTAGGTCAACCAATTGAGGGTAAGTGGTTTACGACCGGAGACCCGCTTAGATATTTGAAAACGTCAGTGGAATTTGCCTTAAGGAGGGATGATATAGGGAAAGAATTTGAAGACTATCTGCGACAAAAATTTAATTCTTGAACAAAATTGATTAAAGTGATAGCCTTAAAAAGTTAATTATTATTTAAACTAAAGTACAATGCTTGATAAATTAAAAAAAGTTAATGAATTAAGAAAAATAAAAAACAGTTTAAAAGATGAAGTTTCCGAAGTTGAAAAAGAGGGGGTGTTGGTACGAGTTAATGGGCAGATGAAGGTAGAGAAGGTAGAAATAAAAGAAGTTGATCCCAAGAAGAGAGAACAATTAATTGTAGAGTGTATTAATGAAGCTCTTCAGGATGTTCAGATGAAAGCGGCAAAGAAGATGTCCGAACTTCAAAAATAATGCGCACATTCAGTAAACTAACTAAAGAAGTAGCAAAATTAATAGACATTAATAAGTTCGGGGTTATTCCTACGGACACTATTTATGGGGTCGTTGGATCAGCTATATCTCCCAGGGTAGTGGAGGAGATATACACCATAAAGAATCGAGACAGAAAAAAACCAATGATCGTTTTGGTGAGCTCGATAAAAGACCTGGAGAAATATTTTGAAATAGAAGCTCCGGAAGGGTTAGATAAGCTGTGGCCGGGAAGAGTTTCCGTCATTTTAAAATGCAAGAAGTTTCCTCACATCCATCGCGGGAAAGAGACCATTGCTTTTAGAGTTCCTGACAATGAGGAGCTTAGAGTTTTTATATCAAAAACAGGGCCGCTGGTTGCGCCCAGCGCCAACCCGGAAGATAGACCACCGGCTTTAACAATCGGGAAAGCTAAAACTTATTTTGGCAATAAAGTTGATTTTTACGTCAATAAAGGCAAGTTGAATGCAAAAGCCTCAACTCTGGTCAAGTATAGAAACGGTGACTTGGAGGTTTTAAGACAAGGAGATGTTATTCTAGAGTAGTGCCGATAAGATTAATATTTCCTTGCAAAAAGTCTTCCGACTTGATTCTTGATTTTCCCTCTATCTGCAGTTCCGTTATAAGTAGAAAATCTTCGCCGGTTTGAACGGCGATTTTTGAATTTGTTCCCAGATAAATCTTACCGGGGTCCCCAAACGGACCATCTTTAGTCTGCTTTTGGACCTCTGCTTTGAATATCTTTAACATCTTATCATTTAAATAACTATAGCATCCGGGCCAGGGATTGTAGGCTCTTATCTTTCTCTCAATTAGACTTGCTGACTCTTTCCAATCTATCCGCCCATCATCTTTACTGAGCAAGGTAGTGCGTGTAGCTTTTGAGTGATTTTGTGGTTTAGGTTTAATATTTCCATCTACCCACTCATTAACAACACTACTCAGTAGCTCCCCTCCTAAAGTTGATAGTTCTTTTTCAAGATCTCTATAGTATTCAGATCCTGACAGATCGACTTGCTGCTGGGCAAGTATTGGGCCGTGATCAATCCTTTCATCCATTTTAATAATAGTTACACCGGTTCTATTATCCCCGTTTAGGATTGCTGCCTGCAAAGGCGTTGGTCCGCGATATTTAGGAAGTAGGGAGGGGTGAACATTTAAAAATCCGTACTTTGGTTTTTTTAAGCTCTCTTCACTTACTATCTCTCCATAGGCAGCAACTAAAACTAAGTCAGTTTCTTCTATAACTTCTTCGAGGTCATGAAAGACCGGAATGCCCTTTGATCTTGCAAATTGCTTTACGGGAGTAGGTTTCTTTTTTTGTCCACGACCTCGTGGCTTATCCTCAGTTGTAACAACGGCATTAATAGTTAAGTCGTTAGTCAGTTCTTTTAATACTCTTTTAGAGAAGTTTGGAGTTCCTGCAAAAGTTATATGCATAATTATTTGATTGTTTAATCTATTTCTTTCCAGGTTATATCTTCTTTTTTACCGGCAAACTCAAGCCATTCTCCTTGATTATCTATTACATACCACTTACCACGAGATTTAACCATTCGATCTCCTCTATAAAAGGGCTTTTTCTCCTTTTTTTTCGGTTTTAAGTTTTTTAACTCGGGCCATTTTTTAAATACTGTTTCTATTGCATAATCTAGATTTCTTGACTTTGCCCAGTCAGCAACGATTTTTATAGCTTCTTTTGATTTTTTTAACGATCCTGCAAGCTGAAGTAAATCTTTAGCCGGTTTTGTGTGTCTTGAATATATAATCTTTTTTTTCCTGGCATTATCTTTAATCTCTTCAATGTCCAAACCTTTTGTTTGAAAGTAATAGTTAACCAGCTTTTGAATATCACTTTCAACACGCTCTTCCATTCGTGCCTTTTCCGGAGAAGGGCAGTTTATGTCTTCATTATTTAAGTAAGTTAGAAAAAATCTAACCGTTCGCATGTAGTTTTTTTGAGTCTGTTTACTAACTCTTTTTCCGCGAGAGTTTTTTTTATTTTTCAAGAAAGATTTATAATCTTCTATTAATTTTTCTGTAAATTGAGGTGGGGTTATCCTTTCATTTTCTGTTAACCTTAGCCACTTTTCAAAGTGATCCAAATGCCTCTCTCTTTGCCTTAGAGTAGTCTCTGAAAGTCCGTTTTCCTTTTCGCTTTGCAAGAATTTGCTGAAGTACGCGGTTATTTTTTTACATTCCTGCATATTTTTGGGTTTCAAATTTGTATATTTCATACGGTTTATTTGGGTCTATCCCTCCCTTTTTTAAAGCTATTTTCAACTGCTTTTTCGAGCTGCAGACTCCTTCTATACCGGGCAATAAAAGCCCCTTTTTAGATCCGGAAGAAACTATAATCCCTTCCTTTTGAGGATCAGTGACTTCGCACGGAATACCGACTTGATCTTTTTTTATTAATTCGGGCTCTTTCAAGACATTGACTTCGTAATTTAAATCAGTCAACTCCTCAGGTTTAATTTCTGAAAATCTGGGGTCTTTGCAGGCTGATACGGAATTTGAAACCACCTCCTTTGCTAAATTTTCTTGCGTGGGTTCGGTAGTTCCCATACAGCCTCGCAGCTCATCTTCACGTTTAAGAGTTACAAAAACTCCACCCCTTTTTTTCTTTAATTCATTCGGATAATCTTCCCGGTAGACAGTTTTTGTCTTTACATACTGTGATACTGATTTTTTAGCTAATTTAATTATTGACATGAGACTTTATTCTTTGACCTTCTTTTTTTACTAAAGAACTATTGTACTCGGCTCCATGGTCGGAAGCGCCCGAATAGCGAGGAGCTTTTTGATCGAGATGCAAGTTCAGACATTTTCGACCCGGGTTGTAATAGGCGTGAAAGCGTGGAAATTTACCTCCTCGAAGCGGTCTGGAAAAAGAGGGTTCGGTTCGACTTGACCTTCTGTCCGGGTGGTAACCCAACCTACGCATTAAATTGACTATGTTTCCGTTAAAACTGTCTAAATAAATTTTCATAATAAATTATAAATCGCTACCGGGTAACCGACTCCGAAAGGGTTCTCGTAAGACAAGAAGTTGACATTATAATCTCTCTTTTTGAGCGCTCCCAGAAGAGTCAGTATGGATTTGTAACCGCATTGACCGGCCTCATCAATCAAGCCTTGATCCATTTCTATTATCTTCTTAACTTGGTCTTTTTTAATATAAGTTACCAACTTTCGGTCAAATTCTTTTCCCGCTTTGGAAAATCCGGCCGGAGCAAACGACGTTAATTTATGGGAAAGGTCTCCGGAAGCAATTACAGCTATTTTTTTATTTGAATCCTCCACTTTTTGGAGCAGTTTCTGCCCCAAATTAAAGTGAAGTTTTCTACTTTTAGCGGAGATGGAAATCGGAACAATTTTGAAGTCGGAAAACTCTTCTTTTAAAAAGTAGAGAGGGACGGCGCTTCCGTGATCAAGGTTTCCGGATTCAACCATTTTCACCTCTTTCAGTCTACTTATTTTTGTTGCTAGGTCGCAGTCGCCGTCAAAACTCATCAAGGAGCCGGGAAGGGAGTAGGTAAAGCAATCCGCTCTGTAGACATTAAACATTCGACCCAAATCTTCTCCGTGCGGAGTGATAACAATGACCGTCTCGATCTCTTTTTTATTAAATTCAGATGCCAGCCTTTTCATTGCCTCGGTAGTATCGATAATTCTGTTTAAGTCTTCCTCATTTCCGACCCCGGGAATTAAAATAGGGGGGTGTGGACTTATTGCTGCAATTTGCAAACTCATTTTAATTTATTAAATTAACTTCTTGACCGCATTGACACTTGCCGTTATTTTTTTTAACCACTTTAAAGTTTTCTCTTTCTATTATCTTGCTTTTACAGTTAGGGCAATAAGTGTTTGATTTATCGC
>CAYNQG010000028.1:0-4839 GCA_964399315.1 uncultured Candidatus Saccharibacteria bacterium | reverse complement strand
AATACACCGAAGAGGAGGTTGATAAAATATTTCGTGAGATAAATAAAAAAGTCAGAAACGTCAAAGCTCAATTTAAGAGTTCTGCAAAAAAAGACGATAAAAATGAATTTCAATTATGAATAATGACGAATTAAAATATAGATTTGGATCTCTGGACGGGGGTGAAGAGACGGGAATCAACGATCCCGTTATCATGAACTTCAAAGGAGATATTTCATATCATTTGGCTAGAGAGGCGGCTCAAAATGTAATTGACGCTTCGGATGACGGACCCGATCCACCTCATATAAAATTTTCATTACATCATATTGATGCGGATGAATTGCCGCGGAGCAACAATCTAAAAAGTATTTTTCAGAACTGTTTAGATTATTTTAATAGAAATCGAGAATATACGGACCTTTTTAGTCCCGCCATTAAAAAAATAGAAAAAAACGGATCAATACCCGTTTTAAAAATATCTGACTATAATACTCAAGGGTTGACCGGCGGAGATTATGACAGGACTGGAAATTATTATAAATTTTTCAAAGGATCGGGGTCCACCAATAAAACTGGTGAAGCTGGGGGTTCTTACGGTTTAGGGAAGGGGGCTTATTTTAAGGCTTCCGGATTTCGAATGATTTTTGTTTCCAGCATTTACGGAGAAAGAAATAACTTCGTTTTTCAAGGAAAATTAAGGATAGTGACACACGAATGGAACGGAGAGCGAAAGCAAGGTAACGGATCTTACGGTTTGAAAAATCAAAAACCGGTCAGATCTCTTCGAAAAGTGCCCGAATTATTCAAAAGTTCTGAATTTTTACGAAACAAGAAAGGTACTGATATTTTTATAATCGATTTTAAAGAGGCTCAAAAAAAATGGGAAAAAAAGATTATTGAAGAGTTGTTAATCAGTTATTGGTTGGCATTTTGGAAAGGGCGCCTTACCGCAGAGGTGGGTGGAAAAATAATCAATAAAGACAACCTTGAACAAGTACTGAATAGTTTTTTTGAGGATAAAAACCCCACCGCAGAAAACCCTCTTCCTTACTTTAGGGCATATACGGAAAACCATCGAGAAAACACAACTGTTTTCGAGGAGCAATTACCTTATCTTGGGAAAATGAAATTATCCGTTATGCGAAAAGAGGGCTATCCCGGGAAAGTTTGTAGGGTTCGTAATACGGGAATGGTGATTGAGAGAAAGGAAAGAAGAGTTCTTCCCGGACCCTTTGCCGCAGTTTTGATTTGCAACGGCAAGGCCGAGGAGAGTGGAGTAACTGGAAATGAGCTGCTCAGAAGAATGGAGAATCCGGCTCATGACGAGTGGAGCTTTAAAAATATTGAAAACAATCCCAAATTGCGCAAAAGAGCTAAGGAGGCTGAAAAAGCACTTGACAGTTTTGTCAAAAGCAGTTTGAGAAGCTTGTTGGTTGACGATGATAATGATGTTAGGGAAATCACTGGAATGGCAAAGTTTTTACCGAACACAAGAAACAAGGATGAAGATTTTGACAATAATGAAAAGGGGTCTGCAAAAGGTGGGTTTGAGAACCCTGAAGAAAGCTTGGATGTAAGGCCAAGCAAAAACGACAAATCGAAAATTAATACAACTTCCATTTCCAGAACCTTGAAAGGGGGTCGAAAGTCCGGCTCCGGTGAAGGTGATTCTAAAAAAGCTTCAGGAGGTGAGGAAGGTGGTAGTGGGGATGGAGTCAGGGACCCGAAAAGCAGCGGTGATGAAAATGATTCGGGAGATTCCATAGTGGAGGTTGAAGATTTGGAAAGTAGGTGCTTCGCTCAAACAAATGAAGACAGAATTTATCATGTCATAGTTTTAACCGGAGAATTTGAAAAAAGAGTAGATTTAAAACTGCGACTGGGAACGGAAACCAGATATCACACTCCGACTATAAAACATGCTGAAGGAATGGATGACGGAACAATTTACTCCGTAGATGAAAACAAGATCAGAGATGTTGATATTCAAAAAAATAGGAGGATTAAAGTTTATTTTGAAACGGACGAAAGATATTCATTAAATGTAACCCCTTATATACATGAAAATAGATAAACTATCCTTTCCACACCCCGTTTTAATAAGTGATGATGGCGAGATTCCGGGTAATTTTGAAATAGATCTCGAATACTCTTTGGGTGATAATATTGAATTGGCTGCATCCGTTGATATTGAAAATAATTATCTCATGAACCTTATTGATTCGGGGCGAGCCTCTATTTGCATGGAGGTGGATTGTAAAGCAACCGTATTTAAAAAATTATTCAAGTTTAATCAGTCGGAATTTTCTAAAAAAATCGACCATTCGTTGTTGGCTGGAAAAGTGAAGGTCGGACTTTTCGTTTTAGTTGAAGAGAGGATAGATAATTATACACCCGACCATATGCATGAGGATTATGAAGGGTTTGAATTTTCAGTTGATAAAGGGGATATATTAGCGTATGGCGATAATTTCTCTTTTCTAGCTGTTAAAGATGAAAAAAAATTGAGCGCACCCGAATCTTTAATTAAAGTTAGAAAGGGGGATAAAAGAGAAGATCATATGAAAGTCGTTTTGCAGAATGATATTATAGAGGTGTTTTTATCAAAAAAAGATTTTGAAGAGCATGGTAAGATACAAAATTCTAGCAGGAAAATGGCGGAGATGTTTCATTCGGCAATAGTTCTTCCGGCGTTGGTTTATGCAATAAATATTTCGATGAGAGCGGGTGAAGATTTCGAGGGGGTTGATTGGTATGAAATAATAAAGCACAGGGTTGAAAATGAAATGGAGGAGAGTTGGGATGAGAGCAATGTAATGGAAATTGCTCAAAACTTGTTGGAGTCTCCCGTTCAAAGATCAATAAAAAGAGGTTGGGAGTTAATTTCTACGGGCCTATGAAAATAAGAGGATTTACAGATAAATATTTAACACACTTGAAGGAAAAGATAAGATCCGGGGAAGGTATCGGTCTTTATTCTCAAGATAAGTTTTCGATTGACAAATCCGGAATTACCAAAAGTGAGGAGTTTGAGTATCAGGATGATATCTTCTTAAAGTTGCCGAATGAAGACGGGTATAAATTTGAAAATTCCAAAATGGTATACGAATCATTGAGAGATTTACCCAGACACATGGCAGCGGATGAGAGGGTGTGGGCTTATTTAACACACGTCGATTGCTGGGAGTACATGCTGGAAGTTAGAGGGAAAAGATTGGATTCGATTACGAATAAAGAAAAATACATACTGGATCACTGGTTCGTCCCCAGGAAAAACCAAAAAGCATTAACGCGGAATGATATAGCTTTTTACTGGTGGGCTGCAAAATTAACTTATGAAGAGGATCGTGACGATCCTTATGAACTAACTGAAGAATTCGTATCGATGAAAGATTACAGCAGAAGTCTTTTGGGTGGAGTTCAAGGAAGGCAAGAAGATTTTTTAAAAGGTTTAATTGAGTTGGTTATAGAAAATAAACAATTATTTGATTATAAAAAAGAAGATAAAATAAGGTTTTTAATGAGAGAGGCTAATAGAGTCGGTAGCTATAAAAACTTTCGAAGTTTGGATCGTGATGAAATTAAAAACTTCTTTATTAAAATTATTAAAAAATCGGGAAGGGATTATTTTGATCAAAATAATATTTCAAATTTACAATATACAGAAATTAAAATGCCGAAACGGCAAAGAGTTGAAGATGTCTCGTATAAAAAAAGAGATAAAAAAAAGAAGTCCGAGGAGAGCAAGGAGGTTGATTCCGGCTCAATTGAGAGTGAGGAGAAGGCGGGCGAAAGCAGTGAGTGGTGGAATAATGAATTTTATGAGTCTTGTGTAAATCCCGGATGCAAAACCAAAAAAATACCCAATTATAAAGATGGATTGTGTGAAAGTTGCCACCCCAAAGGAAAACCAAGAGGAGAAAGAAGGAAAAAGATGATAGACAGAGCCGCGCATAGATGTGAAAAATGTGGAAAAAAACTTGAAGATGAAGTGGGCTTCATGGGTGATAGACCGTATTTAACTGATAAATTTAAAGAAGGAATAAATTTTGAGGTTTTGTGCAGTAGTTGTTTTAGTGACGGTGCAGAGGAGGAGTTTTTGAGCAGAGGTCAAAAATTTAATAGAATGACTAAAGTTTCAGAGCAAGGGGTTGGTTTTTGTAGAAAAGGACACCCTTTAAGGCTTAAAAGTAGCAGAAAAGGAGGTATATTTTTGGGGTGTAGTAAATATCCCGATTGTCATGAAATATTCGGAATAGACAAAAGACTTCTTGTGCGCCTGTTTGGAAAAGAGTATTTGAAGTGTGAGGAGTGCGGATCTGAAATGGACTTAAAGTACAGTGGTAAAAATAACAGTAATTTTTTAGGGTGCAGCGCGTATCCCGATTGTAAAAATACTCGTAATCTTATGGATTAATTCAAGACTTATTTCTTGTTTTTTAGTGGAGATAAAATAAATTTTATTGGAAGCGCCATATTTAAACTATTATTATTTCACTTGAAGAGATTGTTCGCGGATAATTATCCATAATAATTTTGGGAATCGAAATTAAACATCTTGAGAAGTTAACCGAAAGAAAAAAGAGTGTTATCCTATTGCTTCAACATGGAAAATCAATTCGGGAGATAGGTGAAATTTTTAATTTATCAGAAGCGAGGGTTGTAGGACTTGCTATAGAAGCAATTAAGGTAATTTCCCAGAGTCAAGGAGGGGGGGAGGATACTTCAGCAGATAATTTTACGGGCAAAGAATTAATCTCTAATGAAGAAAAAAGCATTCAGTCCGAATCGGAAGATTACCTGATTTATAGGCAGAAATTATCAATCTTAAATTACTTAGATTTAAATCCAGGAACC
>CAYNQG010000027.1:0-5087 GCA_964399315.1 uncultured Candidatus Saccharibacteria bacterium | reverse complement strand
TGCAACTCCCCTATTCTTCGGACGGTATGAACCGCAATTTGAGTCATCTCCTGACTGCCCAGACTTTTGTCTTTGATTAATTTTGCAATCTCTTTTTTGTGTCTGTTTCTGGCTCCGTCAAGATCATCCAAAAATCCACTCATGTCAAAAGTCTGTTCCTTTAGTCCGGATGCGGCTATTTTGGTGTTTTCCTGAACAGTCTCTAGAATGTCACGCATTGTTGATATTTCTCCCGGCTTTATAAAGCTTTGCCCGTAACAGTCGACGAGCTCAACAAATAGGTTGTCTAAGATGTGTCCATTTTGAGAAATAGCATCATTTATCGTCTCTAAAACAACGGTTCTTTTATCCCTTTGTCCGCTCCTCTGAAAAATAACTTTTCCGTCTTTTCTGATCCACAAGTTCTTGGTAATATTCGACATTTTATAACCTCCTTTTTTTAAAGAGCAAAAACCCTTCGTAGGGTTTTTTTAACAATTTATTTGCTATTTGTCAATTAATCACCTCTTCTTAGCGGGAGTTCGATGAAAAAAGAAGTTCCTCTTCCTTTTCCTTGTGATTCCACCCAGATCTCTCCATTGTGCATATCGATAAACTTCTTTGCAATATAAAGTCCTAGCCCTGCCCCTTCATTATTCATTAAATCTCCCGCAGATCCTCTCGAAAAGCTATCAAAGATGTTTTCAATATCTTTAGAGTTAAGACCTTCTCCGGTATCCTTAATTTCAATTAAAAATGATTGAGCTAAATTGATTGATTTTTTCTGAATTCTAAAAGTTACACCCCCGCTTTTAGTGTATTTAATGGCATTATCTATTAAATTAACAAGAACCTGCCTTATTCGATACTCATCTATTTCAACGGTTAGATTGCTATCCATATTCATCTCCAGATTTAGATGCAGATCTTTTTTCTGAGCCACAATTCTCATCTGCTCGGCTAACTCCTCTGCAAATTCATCAATCTTGACCTCTTTAAAGTTTAGGTTTATCTTCCCACTTTCAATTCTGGATACGTTCAACAGATCATTTACAAGATTGATTAACCGCTCACTACTACCTATTACATTTTCAATTTTTTCCTCCACCGGCTTGGGTATATTTCCGTAATTTCCCTCATTGATCATTGATAAGTACCCCTTTATTGAGGTGAGAGGAGTTCTTAGTTGATGGGATGCAATCGAAATAAATTCGGACTTAGCACTGTCTAGCTTTTTAAGGTCTTCATTAGCCTCTTTGAGTTTTAGATTTGTTCTCACTAATTTATCACTTAATTTCTCCAACTCTTCTCGTCGACTAACTTCCTTGGCAACGTTAATAATTAGATAGCGACCAAAAAAGATAAAAATTAAAAGCGATAACAGCTTTAAGATCTGAGCTAATTCGGACTCGGCAAACATAACCATATCCACAATAAGTAAAACTGTCATTAAGACAACTAATATTGCCGTAAGTACAACCTTAATATTGAATAAATCCTTTTTTACAATTGCGTAAGCAATAAAGCCTATTAAAAATATAGTAAACATCGGCCCCAGCCAGACAAAGTCATAATTTCCCAAAAGTGGCAGAGCAAGATTAAAAAAACCACCAAAAAATGTAGAAATAAAGAACCCCAAAAAGACATATTTTAGTTGTAGTTTTTTCAACCCCTCAACTTGCCTATAACTATTAATCAAGTTTTTAAAGGACCAACCCATTACTACGATAAAGAAGAGAGCAAAAATATAGATTCCCGGACCGGTATCTATATGCCACGGGTCAACCTGAACGTCAATAACTGTAAAATTGGGTATAAAAGCAATAACGGAAACAGCTAAAGAGGATAAAAATATATAAAATTTTATCTTGTTAACCGGACTGGAGTCTTCAGTTTCTTTTTTAGGAAAAAGAAGAGAAAAACAAGCAAAGCTCCCGGCAATTATAATTGCACTGACATAACTTACCTGAGACCATAAAATAGCCACCGAAGATCTTATCGATCTAAGTGCCATTGCATTCGTAAAAGCCCAAAGAGAGGCTCCTAAAACAACTAAACTGAAGGATTGAGTAATCTCCTCCCTATCTTTCTTAAAGTAGACGAAGAGAGCTAGTGAGAGATTTAGGACGGTAAAGGCTATAAGTAAATAATAATTAATCTCCAATAAAAAATTCATTTTAAAATCTGTTTATTATATTTAATATATCAAAAATAGATAAAAAAAACAGCCGAACTGATTTTAAGCTCGGCTTTGAACAAACCACAAATAAAAACTATGGCTGTTTTTAAAATAATCTTCAAGAACTCTCAGATCAAGATAAGCAGCAACAGTAAATATTCCCGGTTTATACTCAATCATACCTCCCACTTGTTTGAAGGGGAATATTTTGTTAATTGTTTCCAAGTAATCTTTAGTGACTACAATATAGCAATATCTCAATTCCTTGGAAGTCATATACTGGTACAACCTTCTATACATCATTAAGGGTGCAGCAAATTTTTGAAATCTACCGGCCTCTTTTGAGGTAATCAATCTGGACATTTCTATAGACTGACTTCTAACTTCTTTTAAATCTAGAAGATCATTGAAGTCGGTAGCGAGCATGAAGTTGTCTTTTCCTTGAACTATTCGACAATAGCTAATTAATTCACCACTTGAAAAAACACCTAGGTGCAGAGCCTCTTTATCATAACTGTCAAAATCCAAACCTTCTTTATTTTCAGGTATCCATTCCAGATCCTTGCAAAAAATATCGTATCTTAATTTGTAAGCCGCTTTCTGTTCAGATTTATCCAAAAATTTGACCTTCAGTGACTTCTCCTTTCTTTTTAAAATCTTAACCATTTTGTTAGAAACAACTGGGCCCACTCCTTCATCTTTCACGAAACAACACCTCCTCGTATTTGTTAAAGATCATTTATGTTTTTTATTATACTAATTTATCATTCTAATTGTCAAGAAAAAACGCCGCTTTAACGGCGTTTATTTTTACGGCTTGACAAAGAGATCTTGAACAACTCCTCTCCAGGCAAAAATAGGAACACTTTTAAGACTCCCCCAGTTAATTGTCATTCCCAGTCTTGATAAAACATAGTGCTGCACCACAAGCGCATCAAATTCTTTTTCTTGTAATAATTCAGGATTTTTAAGTACCGAGCAACTGCAAGTATTATGTTCCTTATTGTCTCCAATAGTATTAATAATACTGCTTAAAAGCATGTTGTCAGTCTTTACATAGGGAGTTATCAGCTCTACATTCATTTCTTCTTGGATTCGATGTCTTATCTTATGAGCAACGATGAATATAATTTTTTTAACTCTGTTCTTAATAACCGCTTCAATCGGAAAAATTATTTTTGTTTCATTAAACTTAACATAGAGATCGGGTAAATAAATGTCATATTCAGCATTTTCAGAATAAAAGCTAGCTTCGGCACCCCATCCATTACTCTCTTTAATAAAATTAACTTTTGTTCTCTCGTCAAAAATAAAGGTTTCTATCTTTCGTATTGCCCCGACCAACTCCATAGCGATTCGTAGGTTGTTTTCATCTACCTTCGGTGATAGTCGTCTTTCAATCAGTTTGTCGATTTCTTCTTTTTTTTGTAAAAGTGCTTTTTCCATGCTATCCCTCCTTTGATTGTTTTTTATTATACAATAATAAAATATAAAATCAAAAAAGTTGACAGAATAAAAATAGATTATAAACTATTAATAGTAACTAATATTAATATTATGCCCGAAGAAAGAAAAACAATACAAAAGGAAGCTGTTGAGAGTTATTTATCAACAACATTCTGCCACCCTTCCGCACAAAAGGTGTATCTTAATGTAAAAAAGGAACTACCTAACATTTCAAAAGCCACGGTTTACAGGATACTTCGAAACTTTAAAAAGAAGGGGAAAATACAAGAATTGCCGGGCGAGGTGTCTCGTTGGGATTACAAGGAAAAACCTCACCCTCACTTTGTATGTGTCGGATGCAATGCTATAATTGATATTGCAGATGAGTTTGAGATGCCGAGTGCCGATGAGCTGGATGTCGGAGAGGTTCGGAATTGTAAAATTATATTTTCCGGATACTGCAAAGAATGTAACAAAAAGGTCGAAAATTAATAATTAAAAAAATAAATAAAAAATGAATCAAACTTTAAAAAACTTAGCAAAAGCTTTTATTGGAGAAAGTCAGGCTAGAAATAGATATAACATGTACGCTTCGATAGCAAAAAAGGAAGGCTACGTCCAGATATCTCAAATCTTTAACGAAACTGCCGATCATGAAAGACAACACGCAAAATGGATGATGCGAATGTTTAACCAAATTAAAGAAGATGAGGATTTGAATATTACCGATATTGAGGTGGATACCAGTTTTGAATCCACTTTGGGTGATACAGCTGAAAATCTTCAATCGGCAATTGACGGCGAAAATCACGAAAGCACCGAAATGTATCCCGAATTCGCTAAAACAGCGAAGGAAGAAGGTTATTCGAAAGTAGC
This sequence comes from uncultured Candidatus Saccharibacteria bacterium, assembly GCA_964399315.1. GTDB lineage: Bacteria > Patescibacteriota > Minisyncoccia > Minisyncoccales > PWPS01 > PWPS01. Next base: position 607 of record CAYNQG010000027.1, on the reverse strand, counting down.
AGCCAGATTAAGAGCTGTTGCCGAATCCGAAGAATATCACGAAGAAAGATACAGGAAACTTCTTGAGCAAGTTGAAAACGAGACATTTTTTGAAAAAAAAGAAGAGGTGGAATGGGTTTGTCTGGAGTGTGGAAGAGTTCACAAAGGAACTACTCCTCCCGAAATGTGCCCTTCTTGCGATCATCCGCAAAGTTACTACAAGAGAAAGTGTGACAACTTTTAATAGTTAAAACTTTTTACCAATTAAAGCGCCGAATTGCCGGCGCTTTTTTATTTAATTGTTCTTTACTTGCTTTTTTACTAATTAATTGTATAATATAAACATAAGGAGGGGTGCAAGATGAAATTACTGATTGATGAAGAGAGGGTTTATGAAATTCCGGAGGATGAAAGTATTGAGGAGTTAAGGGAGAAATTCTTTAAGGCTGTAGAGGAGTGGAAAGAGGCTGATAAAGATTTTAGAAGCGACGACCCCGTAGTTTCGGAAGGAGCTCTTGAGAGGAAATTAGGAGCAAACTCCAAACTGGGATTAATAAAAAGATTGATTAAAGAAAAAACGGCTCAAAATTGAGCCGTTTTATTTTATATTGATAATCTCCTTTAAAAA
>CAYNQG010000026.1:0-5464 GCA_964399315.1 uncultured Candidatus Saccharibacteria bacterium | reverse complement strand
TTATTATCTGTTCCAATCTTCCATTTATTTTCGACCAGCCTTCAAAATCATTTTCTTCCAGAGGATCTTCAATTCCAATTATTGGAAACTTATCAACCAGCTGCTTATAATAGTCAATCATTTCTTCAGTTGATTTTTGACCCGTTTTCATCTTATAAGAACCTCCTTCAAAAAATTCCGTAGCGGCCACATCCAAGACAATATCAACATCAGCAATCTTTCCGATAATCGAAAGTACCTGATCCGGAGCCTTGAGTTCGGGAACATAACCTCCTTCATCACCTATATTTTTCCAACTCTTATCTTTATCAGCTAACATCTGACCCAACTGATGATAGATTTCCGCCGCTTTGAAATAATTTTCCTTAAAGCTACCTTCATCCGGAGAAATCATAAATTCTTGAAAATCAACTCCTCCTCCGGTGTGTGATCCACCGTTTATAACATTAAAGAGCGGCCTTGGTAATGAGTTTTCATTATCGGAAAGCTCACCGATATATTCATAAAGAGGCATTCCACTGTAAAAAGCTCCCGCCTTGCAAGCGGCAATAGAAACTCCCAGTATTGCATTTGCTCCCAAGTTTTCTTTATTTTCAGTTCCATCCAACTCCAAAAGCTTTTCATCAATCTCTTTTTGATTATAGACTTTGGTTCCGATAAGTTCCGGGGCAATCTCTTCTTCTATCTTTCTTACAGCCTTCTTTACTCCCTTACCCATCAGCCGATCACCACCGTCTCTAAGCTCTATAGCTTCGTGCTGACCGGTTGAAGCTCCGGACGGGACTCCACTCACAAACTCTCCGTTTTCCGTGTCCAAATAGACTCTGAGTGTTGGATTGCCTCTGGAATCTAATATCTCTCTAGCTCGTATATTTTTTATTTTCATAAACTTTAACTAATTTTTAATTTTTAATTCTTAATTTTTAATTAATTCAAGTATTACTAATAATTTAATGGTTATTTTTTATGTAGTTGTAGGCTGAAAGAAGTGCCTTACACCCCTCACCGGTTGCTACTACGACTTGCTTGTCTCTAACGCTAGTTACATCCCCGGCAGCAAAAAGACCCTCTGTGTCCGTCTTGCAAGTTTGAGGATCTATCTCTATCTCTCCTTTATCATTATAACCAACCAAGTCATCCAAAAGATCAGTGGTAGGTATTGACCCCACCTGAACAAAAACCCCTTCCGTCTCTAAGAGATTGGTTTTGTCTGAATTTAGATCGGAATACTTTATTGCATTTACAAAATTATCTCCCTCTATTTTTTTCGGCTTTACTCTTGTTAATACTTCTATATTATCACGACTCTCTATCTTTTCTCTTAAAAATTGGTCACCCGGAAGCTCATCCTGAATCTCTAAAATGGTTACCTCCTTTGCGTACTCGGAAAGCTCCAGAGCTCCTTCCAAACCGGAGTTTCCTCCACCAACTACAGCTACCGACTTATCTTTAAACAGAGCTCCGTCACAGGTAACACAATAAGACACTCCTTTACCGACAAATTCTTTTTCTCCGGGAACTTTTAGCGGCCTGGGGTTTCTTCCCGTGGCTATAATTACCGCCTTGGATCTATAATTCTTTTCTTCAGATTTAATTAAAAACCCGTCTTCTTTTTTAAGCACCCCGGCTACTTTTTCTTCCTTAATATCTATATCGTAGCTTTCTGCATGCTCTCTAAAATTAGAAATAAGCTCGGGTCCGGTTATTTTAATTTCTCCGGGCCAATTCTCAATCATCCCCGCATTCCCCAACTGACCAATAAAATCTTTAGTTAGGAGTAGAACGTTAAGCCCTTTTCTGGCCCCGTATATGCCGGCAGTAATTCCGGCTGGCCCTCCACCGACTATAATTAAATCTTTCATTGAATTTTGTATTGTTATTTATCTATTTAAGTTCGCTTTCAAGAAGGATTGGTGATAGTTCTTATCGCCTCCGGTAATCTTTCAACCAAATCTTGAGACACAAGAGATCCCCCCAATTCATTGGCTGCTAATTTTCCGGCTTTTGAATTTAAATAAGCTGCCCCGACAGCCGCCTCAAAAAGATCTCCTCTTCGAGCTGCGATCGCTCCGGCAATACCGGCTAAACTATCTCCACAACCCCCGGAGGTTAATTGTGGAACCGGAAAGTCATTTACCACTACCTGTGATCCGTCCGATATTATGTCGGCAGCTCCTTTGAGAATAATAGACACTCCCAGTTCAGCAGCATTATTTTTAACAGACTCGCCCTTCTTTTGTCTGGTTGAATCTTTTAAATTTTGACCCGTTAAGATAAAAAACTCATAAAGATGTGGAGTCAAAAGGCAAGTTTCATCCAGAAGATCTCTTCCCTGATCCTCGAAAGCGTATATTCCATCGGCGTCTATAACTTTTAGAACCGTAGATTGACTAACGTAATTTCTAACCAATCTTTTTGTCTCCTCTCTTCTTCCTATTCCACCCCCGATAACAACCGTCATATTTCCTCTGGAGGCAGCATTCATCGATTCGGTGAGTTCAAGAAGCTTGGGAAGATGTTTTTCAGACAGGTAATCACCATCAAGCGGATGAGTAATTAAGTCGGGGCTAAAGCCGGCAATTATATCTGCAGCTCTCTCAACTGCAACCACTTCCGCTATATCGGCTCCCGATCTCAGGGCGGAAAACGCCGTTATAGCCGGAGATCCGCTATAGATCCGAGATCCTCCGATAACAAGCACTGCTCCGTGGTCGTATTTTTTAGCGTTCTTTTTTCGATAAGGATAAATTTCAGTTAATAAACTTTTATTTATCATATTCAATATTTTGTTTAAACTATTTTAAACTTGATCCGGTAGATGACTGATGACTGCTTTTTGATATGAATCCTGGTCTTTAATATGAAAAAAATCGCCACTTAGACGAACCCCGTAACCGGTATGGCCTCTTTTTGTCATCTTTTCAATAACATCACTGATATTAATAGAGTCTTTAAAAAAAGAGGTCGCGCGAGAAGTAAATATCGCCCGACCGGTCATTAAAAATTTTGACTGGTTGGTAAATCCTTTTATCTTAAAGAGGTTTTTAGCAATCTTTTCCAAGTCCAAATCCCCAACCGCGCCCTCTGTTAATCCGATTACGGGTCGCTCCGAAGTCTTAAAAATATCCATTAGATCCACTAAGGGGTTAAAAGATTTAATTATTTTTTCTGCTTCCAGATATGCAAACTCCTCATTTAAATTAGATAAATCAGAAAACTTATCAACTGAAGAAAATTTTATATCTCTAACCTTTGAATGAATCTCTTCAACTCTTTTTGCTCGAGGAGAACCTCTCTTTTTAAGACTGTCTATCTGATCGGGAAGATTTAAAAAAAAGAGTTGGAGGTCTCTTTTATTTTGAGGAGCTAGAAAAATAACTTCTTCAACATCCAACTCAACAACTTCATCAATTAGAGTCTCCAGAATCGTCTTCTTTCCCATCTTTAAAAACTCTACCGGAAAGTGATTGCTCAAGGGTAGAAAATTATCCTTGTTCGAATTTGCCTTTATAACCGCCTTCCTAATTGTTTTTGTCATCTTTATTTAGAGCTTTTCTTAAGAAAGTAGGAGTCTCCCACTTTTCCTCCTCATCTATAATCTCTTTCTCTTCTTCATTGGTAGCCTTTCTCGGTTTTGTTTCTTCTATTTTTTCAGAAGAAACTTCCACCTTTCCGTCATCTTCTTCTGTTTCCGGGTCATCGGTCTCATCCTTATTCTCCCCTTTACTCTTTTCCTCATCTCCAAGTTCATCTCTTTCGTCTTCTTCGGGCTCTTCTTTTTCAGTAACAACCAGCTTTTCGGGCTCTTCTTCTTCCAGGGAAGATATTTCTTCAGTAAAGTAATTGGCGCCACATCCGGTAGCAAGAAGCGATATCTTCATTCTTCCTTCAAAGTTCTTTTTTTGAGAAACTCCGAAGATAACCTTGGCTTCACCTTCGGTAAATTCGGATATTTCTTGTGATATAGCCGATATCTCGGTAAGCCCCAAGTCTTCTCCACCGGTGATATTGAATAGAATTCCTTTAGCTCTGTCAATTCCGTGCGGATACAGGGGGTTTGAAATCGCCCTTTTTACAATATCCTTGGCATCTTCCTCCTCTTTTTCAATAACCGTAGTACTTAAGTAGGCAAGCTTCCTGTTTCCCTTATCGTCTTTAAGTATTGTTCTGATGTCGGCAAAATCAATATTTATAAGCCCCGCTTCATAGATGGTTTCAATAAGACCTTCCAAACTGGAGGCTAAATTTTTATTCATCTGAGAGAGAGCTTTTTTAAGTGGGGTGGTTCGGTCAACTATTTTAAATATATTCTCATTAGGTAAAATACTCACTGCGTTAAGATAAGGGCTGGCCTTCTTCATCGCCTCCTTGGTTATCGACATCTTTTTTTGCCCCTCAAACTCAAAAGGGAGGGTGAATATTCCGTAAGTTAAAGCGCCGGCCTCTTTTGATTTTTGAGCAAAAACGGGCAGGGCTCCGGATCCGGTTCCACCCCCGAGGCAGGAGACTAAAATATTTACATCCTGTCCCTCGACCAACTTTTCAATTTCGTTTTCAGCCTCCAGAGCAGCCTGCCTACCGACTTCGGAATCCATACCGGTTCCCAACCCTTTGGTGATCTCTTTTCCGAATTGCAGCTTTTTTATCTTCTTTTTCTCCAGAGATTGTAGAGCACTGGCATCCGTGTTTGCCGCGGCAAAGCTTACCTTTTTAAGGCTGGTAGAAACTTCGGAGACAATCGATCCACCACCACCACCGATTCCGATTACTTTTATTCTTATGTCTCTCAGTGGTCCTTTTTTTATCTCTTTATCCTTATCCTTTTTTTCTTCTTTTTTTTGATTTTTTTTCTTTTTGGCCATATCCTTTTTAGTTTAATTGTAGTTCTTAGTTTAATATATCAACTTGGTCTCTGCGAACCCATCCATTCATTTCACTCCACCCGACCAGAATCCAATCCCCTCTCTTCTCCTCAACTCTAAAAGAGCCGCCGGTAAGAGTGGTTATGATTGGAGAGTCACTACTATCTTCTTCGTAAATTGAGATTCGGTCGACTTGTTGATCTAAAATCGCAATTTCGGAAACTTCCCTTACTCCCAAAAGAGAAAGAGCTGCTTCCTTAGCCGGATTAATCGGTTCAATTACGGGCATAAACGCAATCCAGTAAAATATAATAAGAAAGATGGTTAAGAATCCGATCAATCCTCCGGAAATCTTAACATGAGTCGGAAGACTCTTTTTATTGTCGTTTTTTTGATTTACCTGCATTAATTTTTAATTGTTTTATTTATTATAGCATTAAGATTCAATTTTAAAAGCAAATAAAAAGTACCGCCCCTATTGGGCGGTACTTCAACTCCCGTCTTCGAGCTAATCTATTCTTCTCCAAATTTCTCGTCGAGCCATTCCGGAGAATCAGAAACGATAAAGGCACTATTGTCAGCTATGTTTGCTAAATAATACT
>CAYNQG010000025.1:0-7359 GCA_964399315.1 uncultured Candidatus Saccharibacteria bacterium | reverse complement strand
GCCGGACCCATTGCTCCTCCGTATCCAATCTGAAACGGGCAAGAAACCGGTGTGCTGTACGGGTCGAGACCCAATATATCCGTTATTTTTAGAAACTTCTCGGGGTCGTTTCTTCTAGACTGAGGAGGGGTAGCCATTAGATTTCCTACATATCCTCCCCCATTAATTCTTCTTCCCGCTCCACTACTAGCATCTGTTAAATAACACTCTCCTACATTTCTACCTAAAGCAGACTCTTGAGTAATGATTGCCAATAGGAATGCCGGCCTGATCCCGGTTAATTCCTCAACCCATCTTGCAACTTCCAGAGCTTCTCTGAAAGAAGGCACTTCAGAATCAGGAAGACCGACAAGCGCCAATCTTCTATCCATAATTTCTTGAGCTCTTTCTTCAATAAATTCTTTTTCTTGCAATTGTTGTTGATATTCTTCTTCGGTCATATTATAAAGATGTGCATGCTCTTGTCTGGCGGCCTCACTCTCTGCTTTTTGTAGGGCTTGCCGCTCTGCCGCTCTTTGAGCCTCCTCTCTTTCTCTAGCCAGCCTCTCTTCTTCACTTTCTAGAGAATTTCTAACACTTCTAATTTCATCAAGAATGGATTTGCTCTCCGTTGAAAGTATTTCAATTGATTTAATTTGGTTAAAAAAACCGGATAAATCGTCTTCTTCAATTAAAATTTCCAAAAGTGATTTTTTATCCTCTCTATTTACTATTTTTAACATTTCCGCGAGTTGATCTTGTGATTCGGATATTCTTCCATTCATTCTCCGTATTGATTCTTGAGTATCTTGAATTTCTAACCCTAAATTTCTAATTCTCATCTCGCTTTGCTGGATTTGTCTATCCAGTTGACTCATTCTATTTTCCAGGGTTGCAATTTGATTGGCTAAGTTCTGCTTTTCTTGCTCCGTCCTTTCTATATCCTCTTCATACTGACTCTGAAGATCTTCTAAGTAATTTTCACACCTTTCAAGCATTTCTTGATATGCTTCATCACCGTTATTTTCTTGGTATTGATCAAGTCTGTTTGAAGAAAAACAAAGTTCAACCTCTTGATCCGAGAGGCTGAAAGCTTCTCCTGCAATAAAAACAATCATTACTGCAGTTATTAGTAAAACTATTTTTTTCATCTGCGGGATTTAATCAGTAAAAATTTACTCTTCCTCTTCCTCTTCCTCACCTTCCTCCTCTTCTTCCTTTTCACCGATAACCTCAATTCCTTCCAATTCATCATCAAGAGACTCTTCGAGCTCTTCGTCAATATCTTGTGGCCTAGAAACCAAGGCGACCACCTGGTCGTCTTCCGCCATTATTTCAACTCCTTTAGGAACCTCCAAGTCTTCAACTTTAATCACGTCATCAAAGGTCTCTAAAACTGAAATATCGACCTCAATGTCATGGATAAGATTTTCAGGAAGAGCTTGAATCGTAACCGCTGATAAATTCCTAACCAAAGTACCATCCTCATCCTTTACCGCTAATGATTGGCCGATAAATTCAAGTGGAATCTCAACTTCAACCTTTTCGTCAAGATTAGGTTGGTAAAAATCAATATGAGTAAAATCATCAGTAATCGGATGTTCTTGAGTGTCCTGAATCAGAACAGTTAGGCTTTTTTCTATCTTTTTACCTTCCTCATCTTCAAGATTTATCTTTATCAGTGTACTCTCTCCCGCTTGTCTGTACACCTTCTCCAGCTCAACTCCATCAACTTGGATAGTTAAATTTTTAGTTTCGTAACCATAAACAACACCCGGAACCAAGCCTTCACTTCTGAGGATGTTATTATTGTCGTTTTTATCTCTAATTTTTGCTGATAATTCTAACATTTTTTTTATTCAATTATACTTATTACTGCTACAGGGCAAAGATCGCGAGCTTGATCATTGCATCCAATCTGATTAATTTCCAAAACTTGTTTTCCGTCTTCTTCTGCTGCCCCTTTTAAATTAACTTTTCCATCGTCATCCATCTCCCAGTTTTCAGAGCAGGCAGCAACACAACTTCCACAGCCTATACAATTTTCTTTATCAAAAACTATTTTCATAAAATATATTTATTTTTTCTTTTGTTTTTTTAGCTGTTACCGAAGAAACTTCTTGAAGAAGCTTATAGGGCGTTACCGTGGCGGGGTTTTCTTTAAAGCTTCTTTCTATTTCTTTTCGCCATTCATTTCTCAGTTCGGTATTTACATTTATTTTTACAACCCCTTCCCTGATTGATCTCTTTAGGTCGGCATCATCGATTCCTGACCCTCCATGCATGACCAACCCAATTTCAGTTTTTTGAGCTATTTCAGTCAACCGATCAAAATTGAGTTTAGGCATTTCAGTGTATACTCCATGAATATTTCCTATTGAAAACGCACAAAGGTCAACCTTCGTCTGTGAAATAAATTTAGCAATCTTTTTTGTTGAAGTCAAGTCCGTTTTTTGTTTCGGGGCTCCCTCGTGCATGCTTGAACCTCCCCCCACTCGGCCAACCTCACCCTCAACAACAACACCTCTTTTCTCAGCTATCTGAACGATTTTTTTTGTTTTTTTTATATTTTCTTCTAAGCCCAAATCCGATCCGTCGAAATGAATCATATCATAACCAACTTCAATCGCCTCTTTAATCGATTTCAAATTGCTGCCATGATCTAAATTAAGATATATGTCCGGATGAATATCTCTCATTACATCCCTCAGAGCAACAGCCTCTTTCAATCCCAAGAATCTACTTTCTCCCTCTGATGTTCCTAAAATAACGGGTACCTCTTTTTCCTTTGCCGCCATTACTACTCCTTTCATCTGTTCAATTGTAGAGAAATTAAACTGACCAAGGGCAAATTTGTCTTTTTTAGCTCTCTTTAAATATTCTATCAACATTTTACTTTTTGGTTATTTCAACATCAATTTCAGGATAAGAATCGTCTTTCTTTAGCAACCCATTTTTTGCCCCTTTTTGAGTCAGGCAATTTGTAGCATTAGCCACTCCCAATTTAATAGCTTCCAGTAGACTATCTCCTTTAATTAGTCCGCTAACCAATCCGGACCCAAAAGAATCGCCGGCTCCGGTTCTGTCTGCAACCTCTCCTTTCGGTGTGGAATCTACTCGGTATATGTTTTGATCGTCAAAAGCAATTAATCCTTCCGGTCCCTTGGTCATTACGAATATTCCGTTGAAAATATTATCAACCTCTTCAAAAATAAGCCTCTCCTTATCGTAATCAACTCCGGTAAATATAGCTGCCTCCTCCCTATTTACCAACAATACATCGATGTTATTAACTCTCTCCATGAACTTTTTACTTCTGAGCTGACCCTTGGAAGGATTGACTGCCACCTTTATATTCTTTTTTAGAGCTAGATCAATTATCTTGTAATATGTGTCTTGTGAACTTTTGGGAAACGGCGCTAAGTAAAACCAATCAGACTCCAGGTCAGTCGGTACTTCTTGAGGCTTTAAGGTGTTTGAAGCTCCCCTGTATACAAGTATCGTTCTATCCTCACCTTCAACATCCAAAACAACTGAAAAATTAGTTCTTTTTTCCATTGTTGTTTGGATGTGGTCGGTAACTATTCCCAATCCGTCTAAAGTACTTATTACATCTCTACCGGCTAAATCCTTTCCAACCTTTCCCACATAAGCGGTTTTCAAACCTTGTCGAGCAAAAGTAGCAGCTACGTTTGTACCACCGCCTCCAACGGTAAAAAACAGATCACTTACCGATACCTTTGACCCTAACGGAAAGCAGAGTCCTTTCCCGGCAGCAAACTGATCCGAATCAATAACTTGACTTTCGGAGCGAAGAAAAACATCTTTTGTAGCCGATCCAAATGTTGCTATATCAATCTTCATACTTTTCTATTTCTTGATAAGTTTTAATTATTGCCTCCGGATTAACTGAAATAGTATCGATCTTGTAATTTACTAAAAACTCGATAAAACCTTCCGTTGTTGCCGGAGCCTCACCACAGATTCCAACCGGTTTACCTTTCTCGTGTGCTTTCCAGAGAAATTTTTCAATCGTCTTGGTAACTGCCTTATCGCTCTCATCAAAAAGATCTCTAAGTTTTCCGTTATCTCTATCGACTCCGAGAGTGAGTTGAGTTAAATCATTAGATCCTATTGAAAAGCCGTCAAATCGCTCTGCGAAATCTTCTACTAAAATAACATTGGAAGGAATCTCAGCCATAACATAAATATCCATCTTATCCCTAGTCAATCCATAATCAGCCATAATTTCTAAAACTTGATCACCCTCTTCCGGCTTTCTGCAAAACGGAACCATTAGATTAACGTTATCAAGGCCGAACAGCTCTCTAACTCTTCTCATTGCTTCACATTCCATTTTAAATGCCGGCTTAAAATCCTTATCAGTGTAACGAGAAGCTCCCCGGAAACCAATCATCGGATTTGATTCTTCGGTTTCATAAAGCTCACCACCGACCAGATTTTTGTATTCATTGGATTTAAAGTCGGAAAGTCTGACCAATACCGGTTTCGGATAAAAGGCGGCGGCAATTTGAGCCACACCTTCGGCCAACTCTTTAATGAAGTGCTCTTTTTTATCCTCGTGCTCGACGGTAATTTCAGCAATCTTGCCCTTAAGCTCTTTATCTTCGATGTCTTCAAAGTTGTATAGTGCTAGCGGGTGAACTTTGACGTGTTCTGCCAAAATAAACTCCATTCTAGCCAGCCCAACTCCGTCATTCGGTAAAAAGGATTGCTTAAAAGCTGTTTCCGGTGTTCCGATATTCATGAGTACCTTGGTGTTCAGCTCGGGTATCTCTCCCAAATCATGCTCCTCTACTTCATAATCTAATTCACCTTCATAAACTCTACCGGTTGAGCCCTGAGTACAATCAATCGTTACCTCTTGACCGGTTTCAAGTTTTTCAGTTGCATCTTCCGAACCAACTATAGTCGGAATACCCAATTCACGACCAACAATGGAAGCGTGCGCTGTTTTTCCACCCTCGTCAGTAACAATGGCAGAGGCAATTCGCATAATTGAGACCCAGTCCGGGTCAGTCATTCCGGTAACCAAAACATCACCCTCTTCAAATTTATCCATTTCGGATACATCTTCCAAGACTCTGACTTTTCCCTGCCCTATTTTATCTCCTACCGCAATTCCGGTAACAAGTGGAGTTTTATCAGTTCTGATGCTGTATTCTTTGTATGTATTTTTTTCTCCGGGGGCGTGAACTGTCTCCGGGCGAGCCTGCACTATGAAGAGTTGTCCGGTTTCTCCATCCTTAGCCCACTCAATATCCTGCGGTCGCCCATAATGCTCTTCAATTTGAGTTGCCCATTTGGCTAAAGTTTGTATTTCTTCGTCATCTAGAGAAAAGATTAATCCATCTTTATCATCAACCTCCTTCTCCACTATTCCGCCATCTTTACTATACTCATACTTTTTGGTCTTTCTCCCTAAATCCTTTCTAATAATTGGATTTCTCCCCTCTTTATCAATTGAGGGTTTAAATACATAAAATTCATCGGGAGTAATTCCTCCTTGAACGATCATCTCTCCCAATCCCCAGATAGAATTAATTAAAACAACATTATCAAATCCGGTCTCGGTGTCGATTGTAAACATGACACCGGATGAAGCTTTATCTGATCTGACCATTTTCTGAACCCCAACAGAAACGGCAAACTCCAAATGAGCTACACCCTTTTCCTCTCTATAGGATATAACTCTATCATTAAAAGCAGAAGCAAAGCAGTCTTTTATCTTTTGAAGTAAATCCTCCTCGCCGGAAACATTGAGGAATGTCTCAAACTGACCGGCGAAAGATGCATCGGGAGCGTCTTCACAGACTGCCGAAGATCTTACAGCGACATCAACATTCTTTTTATCGTACTTATTTCCCATTTCCTCATAGGCGGAAAGGATATCCTTTCGGAGTCCGGAAGGAAAGCTCCCCTTCATGATTAGTTCTCTTGCCTCGGCTCCGGCCTTCTGAAGGCTTTTGATATCATCAGGATCCATCTCGTCAATAATCTTTTCCAGATCACTTAATAATTCATTTTTCTCAATATATTTCCAGTATCCGGTTGCAGTCACGGCAAAACCTCCGGGAACAGAAACTCCCTTTGGGGTTAACTCGGTTATCATCTCTCCAAGTGAAGCATTTTTACCACCGACTAGATTTACATCATCAGAGGTTGCTTCTAGAAGAGTTATAACGTTTTTTTCTTCTTTTTTCATATTTTTTTTATTATTATTTTCTTGAAACCCAGCTTGCGTTTTTAAAAATTTATTAAATTTATTTATCATTAGTATTTTTTTTAAGTGCTTTTGATAATCGAGGAATTATCTGTTTTTTACGAGAGGTTACACCCTCCAGCTTAACGGGAATTGAATCTATTTCGATATCAAAAGTCTTCTCAGCCAACCTGATATCTTCTTTCGAGCTAAGATACAAAAAAGTATCTTGATTTAAAATATCGATAACTCCAAAAAGGACGTAATCAAGATTATTATCTTTTTTCAGCGCTCTCATCTCCCTTAAAATATCATCTTTTTTATCACTGAAAAAAGAAGTGGTTGCAACTTCGGCAACCCCGACACCCACCTTTTTTTCATCTACCTGATAAAGCTTATAATCATTCTCTATAATCTCCCTGACCGACATTCCGTCCAGATTTGATTTGGCCTCAAACATCTTCTCGGCCAAAGAATCTATATCCTCATCTATCATCTCCGCCAAATTAATAGCTAGCTGCTTATCATATGGAGTAGTGGTCGGAGAATTGAATTTAAGGGTGTCCGAAATTATTCCGGACAAGAGCAAAAACATCTCTTTATCCTCAAGATCAATATCCTTTTCGGTTGCTATTTTAGCTATAAGACTCGAAGTGCTTCCCAGTGGCTCATTTCTAAAAAATATAGGCTTGCTGGTTGAAAGCGGAGACAGGTTGTGGTGATCCAAAATCCCGACTACATCCTTGGGATTTCCGGCCATCTGCGACTCTTCGTTATGATCAACAAGAAATAAGGACCTACCCTTTAAGTTAACTTTTTCAGGAATTTTTGATCCAGCTTTTTCAAAAACAAATTTAGTTTCACGATTAATGTCTCCGGCAATTGCGGGAATTGAATTTTCACCCATCCGATTTAAAACCCTGCTCCAGACAAAAGCGGAAACAACGGAGTCGGTATCCGGATTTTTATGTCCTATAACTACTAACTCGCTCATATTTTTATTATTTATTTTTATTATTTAAAGCCTTTAGGGGTGCAGCTACTTTTTGAGGATCCTTGTAATTGGGAATCTTCTCTCCTTCGAGGTAATTAATTGCTTTTGTCATCTTCTTTACGGAACCCATAAAGACGGTTAGAATCGGCTTGTTGTGTCTTTT
>CAYNQG010000024.1:5270-8695 GCA_964399315.1 uncultured Candidatus Saccharibacteria bacterium | reverse complement strand
TATATAAGTTGACAAATTAACTATTTATAATATAATTAGAAACTAAAAGTTCTTTAAAACTTTAAGGAGGGATTGTTAATGACTAATTATTTATCCGTGGAAGGTAAGAAGAAGTTGAAAGAGAGAAAGAATAATTTAATTGAGAAGAGAAGGCAAATCTCCCGAGACGTAGGAAGAGATAAGTTAAAATCCGACAGTAGCAATACGAGCTTCATGAGTGGCACTCGTGAACTCCAAAGACTAAGAAGGATAATAGAAGACATTGATGAGTTAATCAAAGAGGCGGAAATTATATGCCTTGATGACGTTAGAACCGATGAAGTTGCAGTGGGTTCTGTCGTAACTGTAGTTTTTTCTGATGGGACCGAGTGTGAATATATTGTTGGATTGTCAGATCCTCAGTGCAATAAAATATCTACAGACGCTCCATTAGGAAAAAACATTCTTGGAGCAAAAGTAGGGGAGACCGTCCGGTACAGCGTTCAAAACAGACAGATTGAAGTTCGAATTCAAGAGATTAAAGAACATATTTAAAACAAAAGAGAGGGTAAAACCCTCTCTTTTTTATTTTTACTCTATAGCACTTATCAGTCTGCTTCTATAGTCTTCCATTTTAGAGACGTCTCTTATATCTTCGACCTCATAACTAAAGCTTAAAATATGATCATCTCGATCTACAAAGAGTTCTCCGGATTGATAACCGTTCATTCTAACTACCTCTATCGCTTCCCCTAAATCGGTTTGAATCTCTCTTTTTAAGACTATATTTAAAAAATCTTTTTGATCTTCAAGACTTTCACCACGGGGTCCTTTTTGATCTATTTTTCGATTAATCCACTCTCTTAATGGCAACTTCTCATTATTTGGAAAGACGGCATGATTTACGCCCTTATAGTTGATTATGAACTCGGATCTTTCTCGAAGACCAAAAATTCTAGCCTCTTGCTCCTCTTTTACATCCTCTTTTAATCCTACTATTTTGTAATTATGAATATTGTTTTCGTAATCGTTTACTTGCCGGTCATTCTCTTCAAAAACTTCAACGCTCTCAACTTCTTCAACCTCCTCAACTTCTTCAACCTCCTCAATTTCCGAACTTTGCGGGGTTCGTATTCTGGATTGCCAGCCTAGATAAATCAGTCCACCGAGGAGAACAAAGCCGATTGAGCTGGCAATCATCAATCTTTCTTCTTCGTCCAGAGATCTAAAGATAAGCTTTATTTTTTTTATAATTTTGTTAAACATGTTACAATTAATATGATGAAAAAAAGATTTATGGAAATTATTCCACCCATTATTGAATCGGAAGGCTTAGTCTTTGATTCTTTTGAGGTGGGTCAGAAGGACGGCAAAAAAACATTAACCATCACTATCGATAAAAAGGATGGGAAAGTTGACGTAGATGACTGCTCCAGAATCTCGAGATTAATTGATCCGATAATTGAAAATGAGAAATTTTTGGATGGGAGTTATCTACTTATAGTTTCTTCTCCCGGCACTTAATTGATTAAGTATATTATTTTTAAGAAGTAATGACAACCGAAAAACAAAAATTCGGTTGAAAAAAATATGGAAAAAAGAGATATAATTATAGCCATATTGCTTTTTGCCCTAGTTTTTGTTTTGGGATATTTAGTTTTAGGGCAGGTAGAAGAAGTTGATCCGGAAAACGGTGAAGATGAGATTGTGGAAGAAGACAGAGAAGAAGTCGAGGAAGAAGAGGAGAGAGAGGAGGCTAAAGATCAGAATTTAGAAGATGTAATTTTGGGATATTTGGGATACCCTTACGAAGCCGATCCGATGGATGATGATGAAAATATCTATAATAACGAGGCTTTCAATTCGACAACTCTAGTTTTAGTTTCGGCAGTCGACTACAACTTTCCCAACAATCCGGAAGAGGGGATGAGAGAGATTCATTATTACCCACCCGGAGAGGTGAGTTACGAAAACAGGCTTCATTTTTCGACTTACAGAAATGAAGTTAGTGATTATTTTACGGATATAACTAGAGAGATAGGTGGTGATTTAGTTGAATCAAAGGAGGTTGTTCTGAATCAGGAAAGTGAAGGCGAGAGACTTCTGGGCATTGATTGGGAGGAGACTATCTTACTTCACTATATAGAGATAGCTAACCTATCGGAGATTCTTTCCGATTTACCGAAAGTAGCCGGGGTTACCTTCATAGTAGATGGTGATGAAGAAATTGGTCTTGATGTTAGAAGAGAGGGGTTGTTAATAGATGGTGATCGCTTTATTCACGCTTGTTCCGGAGAGGGAGAGGTAGTAGAGGAGAATCTCTTCGACTTTTTAGAGGGTCAAGATTATGACGGAGTTAACTTCTTTGAAATAAATGAATAAAAAAATAATCGTATTAATTTTAGCTTTAATAGCTATTGTCATCGGGTTTGTATTTTTTCAAAAAGAAGAAGAATTAGAACAGCCTATAATCAATCAAAGAGAAGAGAGTGAGAGGAGTTATGATGACTTGAGAGAGATAGTTACCGGTTTTGTAGGAGCTCCGTATCAATTGGGGCCGCTTGATGAAGATGAAAATATTTACAGAGAAGATGTATTTGACTGCACGACTTTAGTTCTTGTAACCGTAGCTAATTTGCACAGCGAAAATCCACAAGAAGAAATTAAGAATGTAAACTACTATCCACCCGGAGAGGTGAGTTACGAAAACAGGCTTCATTTTTCGACTTATAGAAATAAGGTTAATGATTACTTTACGGATATAACCAAAGAAGTCGGAGGTGGTTACGTAGACCAAAAAAGAGTTAACCTTAACAAGGATCGACTTATAGAGATTGATTGGGATCGGGATCTAGCTGTTGACGAGATAAGGGTTGAGGATGTCTCGAAAGTAGTCAATGAGCTTCCGGAAGTAGCCGGAATTATGTTTATGCGCGATAGCAATCCGCAAATTGGCTTGGATATAAACCACGAAGGTTTTGTTTTGGATGGAGAGGATCTGGTCCACGCTTCACCGACTCACGGTCAGGTTTACAGAGAAGATCTTTTAACTTACCTTGAAAACTCAAACTATGATTCGGTTGCTTTTTATAAGATAAATTAATCTTTATGGAGTGCAAAAAACAGGAAAACTTAACGGTCTGTAACTGTAGTTATCAAGGATGCCCTAGGAAAGGTATTTGCTGTGAGTGCATCTCTCATCATAGAGAAAAGGGAGAGCTTCCCGCTTGCTATTTTTCTAAAGGGGCAGAAAAAAGTTTTAATCGGTCAATCGAAAAATTTATTGAAGACTATAAGAATAGTCAGTAAATTGTCATTTTCTTTCCCAGTACACAACAACGTCATTCCTAATACACAGCAACGTCATTCCCAGTACACACCACCGTCATTCCCAGCTTGACTGGGAATCTCTACGAAAACCACCCGACTACGTCATTAATTAAAAA
>CAYNQG010000024.1:0-5170 GCA_964399315.1 uncultured Candidatus Saccharibacteria bacterium | reverse complement strand
AATTAAAAATTTAAAATTAACAATTAAACCATGATTTCTTTTCAAGATTTTAAAAAAATAGATTTGAGAGTAGGGGAGATAAAAAGCATTCAAGATCTAGAAGGGGCGGATAGTTTGTATCGAGTGGTTGTAGATCTCGGTGAAGAAGAGAGGCAGGTTTTGGCCGGACTCAAAGATTATTACGAAAAAGAGGAGATGGAGGGTAAAAAGGTGGTTATTGTTACTAACTTAGAACCAAAAGAGATGTTCGGGGAGGAGTCACAAGGAATGATTTTAGCTGCCGGTAAGGAGGCTAGGCTACTTACTGTCGATGGAGAAGTAGAGAACGGATCCAAGATCAGTTAAAAATGTAAAACGCAACCCTTTTGGGTTGCGTATTTTATTTAATTAAAAGGAAGGCCACTTTTCTTTTCTTCGGGCTCCCTTATAATTGTGTGGTACTCGCCAGGAGCTATCGTCTTTTCAATATCATCAAACTCTTTTTTTCGAGTCTTAATGTTCATCTTCATTGGTACTCACCTCCTTTTATATTATTGCGGATATAATTGTAGCTTATTTTTGTATTTTGTCAACCGATAGATTTTAATTTTCATTTTGACTTTTAAGGTCTTTTTTAGTATTATTTAAGTCAAGCTCAAGCAGGATAGATAATCGCTCCGCCTTCGGGCGGTGAGGAAAGTCCGAACATTCAGCCTTTTACAGGCACAGGTAGCGGGTAACGCCCGTCCACCGCAAGGTGCGGGGTGCGAACAGTAACGATTATTTTCGCAAGATAATAATCACTCTGAATCTTTTGATTTATGGGTGAATCTTCGTATAAACCTTCGGGCGAAGCGAAGAGTGAAACGGCTAAATCCCTGCCCGTATGCAAGGACAAACAAGCTTTTTTAAGCAAGGTAGTCCGCTAGAGCTTCGGGGCAACTCGAAGCCCAGATAAATGATTATCCTTAGACAGAATTCGGCTTATTTCCTGCTTGAGCTTTTTTTATGGTTTAAATATGTTTGATATTTTTGGAATAAAATCAAAAACGATTACAATCTCAGCTTTAATTTTGGGCTTGTCAACTACTCTAAGTGCTTTTTTAGGAATTGTTAGAGATAGACTTTTGGCGGGAACATTTGGAGCCGGGGAGGGTCTGGATATCTATTTTGCAGCTTTCAGAATTCCTAATTTCATATATGGAATTTTAATTACAGGAGGGCTGGTAGCCGCTTTTTTACCCGTTTTTTCAGAAACATTTGAAAAAGATAGTGAGGAGGGGTGGGAGCTGGTTAGCAATTTATTAAACTTTTTAGTTCTTGCCCTTTCTGCACTCTCTTTTCTCCTCTTTATTTTTGCGCCATTGGTGGTAAAGGTGGTAGCTCCGGGATTCGGACCTGAACAAGCGGAAATCACTACCACCTTAACGAGAATTATGATGGTTAGCCCGATACTTCTTGGAATATCAAGTCTTTTTTCCGGAGTATTGAAGTATTTTGACTTTTTCATAACTTACGCCCTGGCACCAATCCTTTATAACTTGGGTATAATTTTCGGGATTGTAGTTTTTGTTCCCTTCTTTGGGTTGTACGGACTGGCTTATGGAGTTGTCTTGGGGGCTGTTGCTCATATGATTATTCAAGTTCCGGCAGCGATTAAAATGGGCTTTAAGTATAGACCGGTTTTAAATTTATCAAGTAAAAAATTAAAAAAGATAGTTCGTCTCATAATTCCCCGCATGGTTGGTCAGGCTTCAACTCAAATCAACCTAGTTGTGGTTACGGCTATTGCATCTACAATGACGGCCGGAAGTCTATCGATATTTAATTTCGCCGATCATCTTCAGGCTTTTCCGGTTCGAGCAATCGGTGTCTCTTTTGCGGTTGCTGCCTTTCCTAGATTTTCAAAAGATTTAACAAATGGAGAGAGAGATAAGTTTTTGATTGATTTCTCAAATTCGGCCCGAAAAATAATCTTTACTATTATTCCGTTGAGTTTTTTAATATTCATATTGAGAGGCCAGATAGTTCGGTTGGTTTTGGGAACCGGAAGATTTGATTGGAATGACACCAGATTAACCGCAGCCGCTCTGGGAATTTTTTCCTTCTCTCTTTTCGCTAACGCTTTAAGCCATCTACTTATAAGAGCCTACTTTTCTTTTCAAGACACCAAAACTCCGGTTTATGTTTCAATCGGTGGAGTTATTATCAATATCGGATTAGCTCTTCTGTTTTTATTTTTAATACAAGAAGGAGGTATTTTTAGAGATCTATTGGTTAGAACTTTACGTCTTCAAAATTTAAACGGAGTGGAGGTTTTAGCATTTCCGCTCGCTTTTCTACTTTCAATACTGGTTCAGTTTATAACCCTCTACAAGGTGCTGGAAAAAAGAATAGGGGGCTTAAAGAGGGAAGAAATAATCGATTCCGGTGTTAGAATTTTAGGATCTTCTCTGGTCATGGTTTTGTTTGCTCTTTTAACGCTAAGAGTGGCAGTGTCAATCATTCCTCTGGATGGATTTGTCGGAGTATTTTTCCAGGCGTCGATAACCACTTTGGTTAGCGGATTAGTTTATCTCTCTACTGCATCCTTGTTTGGGTGTTCCGAATTAAAATCAATTGTTAACAAACTTTTATGAAAATTAGAAATTTTTCAATAATATCGCATATTGACCACGGTAAATCAACTTTAGCAGATAGATTTTTAGAACTGACCGAGACCGTTTCCGGCAGAGACATGGAGGATAGATTTTTAGACAACATGGAGTTGGAAAAAGAGAGAGGAATTACGATCAAGCTGCAACCGGCTCGAATGAAATGGAAGGGGTGTGTTTTAAATATGATTGATACTCCCGGTCATATTGATTTTTCCTATGAAGTATCCAGGTCCTTAAAAGCTGTTGAGGGGGCGATTATTTTAGTGGATGCAACCAAAGGAGTTCAGGCTCAAACCATCACCACTTTGGACATGGCTAAAAAGCAAAACTTAACTTTAATTCCGGCAATTAATAAAATAGATTTACCCAGTGCAAGAATTGATGAAACTGCAGAAGAAATAATGTCACTTATAGATATTGAAAGAGATGAGATAATAGAAATATCGGCCAAGGAGGGGACTAATGTAGAGGAGCTGCTGGATAAACTAATTGAAAAAACACCACCACCCACCGATAAAGATGGTGAATTTCAGTCTCTGATTTTTGACTTCGAAAGAGATCCATACAAGGGTGTAGTGGCTTTCATTCGAGTTTTTCAGGGAGAAATTGAGAAGGGGGATGAAATAGAGTTGGTTGCTGTGGAAGAGGATGGGGAGGTTAAAGAGTTGGGTTTTTTCAATCCTCAACTTCAACCAAAGAAAAAATTAACCCAAGGAGAGGTCGGTTACATAGCAACCGGAATTAAAGATGTAGAGAAAGTTAGGGTCGGAGACACTATTCGAAGGAGGGGTACGAACGTGGAAGGTCTTCCCGGTTATAAAGAGCCTAAGCCGGTTGTTTTTACCTCTTTTTACCCCAAAATATCAAGGGAGTTCCCCGAATTTAAAAAGGCGCTTGAAGAAGTCAGGCTTTCCGATCCGGCTTTTACCTTCACTCCTGAATTCAAGGAAGTCTTCGGAAGAGGTTTTCGGTGTGGATTTTTAGGATCACTCCATGTTGAAATAATTTCACAACGACTTAAAAAGGAGTACGGATTAGAGCTTGTCATTTCAACACCTTCGGTTTCTTACAAAGTGGAGAAGACGGATGGAGAGGAGGTTGAAATTAAAACCGCCTCCGATTTTCCGGATCGATCTACAGTTGAAAAAGTATCTGAACCTTGGGCCTACCTGGAAATTGTAACCCCACAGGAATTTATCGGGAATGTAAATAAAGTTTTATCCACCTTGAAGGGAAATTATCTGGGGACCGATTATTTTTCCTCCTCAAAGCGGATGGTTATAAACTACGAAGCTCCGTTCAGGAAGGTGATTACCGGCTTTTATGACAATCTAAAAAGTGCCACCAAAGGATACGCCTCTTTCGGCTACGAGGTTGTTGAATATCGAGAAGGAGACTTAACTAAAATGGAGATTTTACTAAACAAGGATACGGAAGAGGCATTTTCAAGGATAGTTTCCAGAGATGAAGCTGAGTCTGAGGGTAGAAAATTAGCTAAAAAGCTAAAAGAACTTTTGCCGCAACAACAATTTCCAGTTCCGATACAGGCAAAAATTGACGGCCGAATAGTTGCTCGAGAAACTATTAAGGCAAGACGAAAGGACGTAACCGGAGATCTTTATGGAGGGGATAGAACCAGAAAGGATAAGCTTCTTCAACAGCAAAAAGAGGGCAAAAAGAGACTCAGAAAAGAAGGATCCGTAGATGTTCCTCAAGAAGTTTTCTTTAAAGTCTTTAAAGATCAAGATTAGGTGGATTTTTAACTGCGAATTGTTATAATGAAGGTAGTATGGCTAGAAGAAGTACAAAAGATAGACTTTTGCCCATTATCGGCTTGACTCTTTTAGGAGTGTTGGTCTTTTTAATGATTTCATTTAATTATCGAATAATAAAAGAAAGAGAGGGTAATGATAAAAAGATAGAATCTCTTCGAGCTGAGTTTAAAGAAGTTCGAGAAAGAAAAAAGAGACTGGAGATGGATTTGAGTGAGACTGAAGATGAAGAATATATAGAAAGGATTCTTCGTGAAGACTTTTTAATGAAAAAACCCGGTGAGGAAAAGGTGATTATTTTAACTGAAGAGGAGGAGGAAGAGAGAGAAGAGAAAAAAGAAGAGTTAACCGGGATGCAAAAATTGGTTGATTTCTTACCATTTATAGGAGTTGGTAATTAAAAACAGTTAAAGGGTTTTGTGCCGGAGTAGCTCAGGGGTAGAGCGACTCTCTCGTAAAGAGTAGGTCGTGAGTTCAATTCTCGCCTCCGGCTCACATAAATAATTTAAATAAATACCGATGCAAGAAAAATTTAACAATTTAAAAGATAAAATCCTCCACCTGGAGGACTGTCTTTGACCCGAAAAGAAAAAAACAAAAGTTAGAAGAACTGCAAAATAAGGCGCAAGATCCCCATCTTTGGGACGACCAAAAAGAAGCAGTCAAGATTAAAAAGAAGATTTCTTCTTTAAAAGAGGAAATTAGTGTGATAGAATCACTTACAAGTGAGATGGAAGATATAGAAGAACTCTTGAGCTTGGA
>CAYNQG010000023.1:0-8748 GCA_964399315.1 uncultured Candidatus Saccharibacteria bacterium | reverse complement strand
CATAATTTGAGAGAGGTTCGACCTCTCTCAAGTTAAAGAGAGGTTGGACCTCTCACAAACCTCTTAATTTGGGTTGGGTTGTGTAATTTATTTTAATTGTTGTTTTTTAATTTATCTTTACTTTTATGACTGATGATCGTTTACAGGTTGGGAGGTTGGGCGAGGAGAGGGCGGTAAAGCTCCTCAAGGATAAGGGTTATAGCATTTTAGAAAGAAATGTTGAAGATGGGCATGGTGAAATAGATATCATTGCCATCGATAAAGGAGAGATGGTTTTTGTAGAGGTTAGATCAAAAACCGGTACTAACTTCGGATTACCCGAGGAGACTGTAAAGTATAGAAAAAAGCAAAAGTTAGTTAGAAATGCAAAGCGCTATGTTAACTACAATAATATAAAAAAACCCTATAGAATAGACGTAATTGGAGTTGTCTTAAACAATCAAAAGAAACCTAAAAGAATAAAGCATTATAAAAATATCACTTTGTAATAGTTAATAATTGCTAAAAGGGGTGAATTCTGCAATAATTAAGCAGCTTAATAATTAACCTAAAATAGAATGAAAAAGAAAGTAATATTTTTAATAGCTCTAATAATTATTCTTTTTGGATCTGTCTATATCTATAACCAAGAAGAACAAGAATTTGACAGCAATGATTATGCGCAAGATGTTCTAGAGGATGATGCTTTTGATCCTCAAGGAGATCTTCACGACATGCAGATAAAAGACCAGCTATCTGAAATAGAGAGTAGGTTAATAAACTATTATGAAGATAATAATACGTATGATGGATTTGATTCCACAAACACTTGGAGGGGGATGGCAGACAACATCCCGGACTGCAGCAGCAGTCAGTCTTATATGCTCAGAACTTCTGATGATGGGTATGTAATCTGGGCAGGTTTATGCACCGAAGAGCTGTTTTACTGCATTGATAATGACCAGGAGGGATATTTCCAAACAAGAGATAGAGATGAAGAAGATTATACTTGTTCTAATTTTTTTGAAAATAGAATTGATCAATAGATCTCACATTCCTCATATAAACATTCAGAGATCAAAAATTAAAGAATACTTAAAAGTAGGCCAAGCCCATTTTTAGAGCGACTGCATTAAAGAAGAGACTCGCATTTTAGCAGATGCGAGTTTTTTATTTAGGCTTTGAATGGAAGAGTAACAAAACCCCCTTAAATCCGTTATAACTTAATGAAGGGGGTTGTGGAAAACTAAGAACAAAATCATGAAATCTATAAGAAAACAGCTCAAGTTATTAAAAACCATCCGACCGGATAAAGATTGGAAGCTCGAGCTTAGAAATGAACTTTTTGCAGAACCCGTTATCTTTAATCCGACTAGTCTTGAAAAGGTTTTTGCTAGTCTTGCCCTGGTTGGTGCTCTAATTTTCGCTTTTTTGGTTAATAGTTTTGTAGAAGATTTACAACGAGTTCAATTCTCCCATCTAGAGACAGAAATTGTTGAAAGTGAAAGACAAGTTGTCAGTGAAGAAACGGATAAAAATAAAGAGCTTCTGGATTATTTGATTTCGGAGGTAGACATTGAGTATTTGGATGATTATGAAAAGTTAATTTTAGCCAAAGAAAGCACCAGGGCTCTAGTTGAAGAAATTGAAATTACTCAAGAAAGAATGCTCGGCATTTTAACTGCCATGGAATGAAAGTGTAACAAATATTTTCCTTTTCCGTCATATATTTCAGAAGCACCTTTACAATTTAATTAGGTGACCGAACAAAGGTCGAAAAGTGAAAAGTAACTCTTTCCTCTTCCGAGTTATTCTCTATTGAATAAGTGGAGCTTAGCTCTAAAAAAAGGAAAGGGTGGCGGTTTTTTTACCGCTTAACAATTAACCTTTTTACCTAATAGGTGATAGGTTTTAAAAAAATGAACAGACTTAAAAAAACAGTTGTAGCCGTTATGGCTGTGTCGATGGTATTTACCACGCTCGCACCGGCTATGACAAATGCACAAACAACAAGTGATGAATTGGCAGAAATTCAACAAATTGCCGATTCATTAGGTATCGATATTTCCGTACTTTTAGAAAGTATGGGAATAGATGCAGAAGATGATGAGACCATCTATCAAGAGATCTCAATCGACGGAATTCCTGCCGGCTTTAGATTTAATGAAAATCTTAGGCTGGGCGTTAGGGGGTCCTCTGTTAGATATTTGCAAATCCTTCTAAACACCGACCCGCAAACTAGAGTTTCTACAAGCGGTGCCGGATCACCGGGTAATGAAACTGAATTTTTCGGACCTAGAACAGAGGCGGCCGTAATCAGGTTTCAAGAAAAGTATTCCGGTCAAGTTTTAGCGCCGTTCAATCTTACCAGCGGAACAGGTTTTGTAGGAACTACAACTAGAGCAAAACTCAACCAACTTCTTTCCGAGGAGGTTGCTACGCCTACCGATCCGACAACTCCGGACGGAATGACTGCGGTTTTAGAGCAGCTCCAGCAATTAGCTGAAGCTCTCCGAAGACTTCAAGCCAGACTTGATGAGATTGAGGATGGAGTAACTGTACCGGTTGATGCTGAGGAAGGTATTTTGACCTTCAGACTACTTACCAGGCCTAGAAATGAAGAGTTGGGATCCGGTAGATCGAGAGCCGTGGCCGGCTTTGAGCTTGAGGCCGAGGATTCAGCGATGACGGTTCAAAGAATTAATGTTAGATTCAAAGAAATCGGTCAAAGCCCGGACTACACAAGAACCGATCTTGACAGATGGATCGAAAGTTTAGCCCTTGAGGTAGATGGTGAAATAGTTGCCGAGAGGTCGGTAACAAGAACAACTCTGGACCGAGACGATCTGCAAATCACCTTTAGCGGAATGAGTTTGGAGATTCCGAGAGATGACAGAGTAGAGGTTAGGGTGGTTGTAAGGACTGAAAACTTCAACATAAATGAAAATAAAACAGTCTATCTCTCAATTCCCAATGAAGGAATCAGAGCTGTTGACGAAGCTAATTTCCGTGAAATAATTGATGGAGGAAATCTCAGAAGCTTTAGACTTTTGGCCGACGATATGGCGGTTATAAATGCAGAGCTTTCTAGTGATTCTCCGGAAGAAGGAATAGTTATCTTGGACAAAGATGACTTTACCAACAATATTCTTCTTACGGTTATGGATCTGGAGGTAGAAGATGGTGATATCAAGATTGAGGACCTTTACGCGAGACTGGACTTCAAAAACATCATCGACGGAGAATTTGAGGACCTTTATTATGAAGGATACACAACCAATCAAAACAATTTTGGCACCTTCTTCAATGATTACATTGATGAGGTCATTCTCTATCACGGCGGTGATGAAATAGATGCAGTTGTAGTTAGAAATGCTTTAAGATACTACTATGACGGCAGAGAAGTTTTCAGGGTCGGAACTAACGATTGGGAATATGATGACGGTTCTGACGCCGACATCAACGATAGTGCCGTAGTAACCGTTATGACTGCAGAAGAAATAGTTTTTGAAGTTGATATGGATATTGATGCCGACACTATTTCTGAGTTTGAATTGAGAGTAAATGCTCGTGATCTTGATCCTGCAGAAAAAGATCAAGGATTAGAGATTGTCGGAACTTTCGTTAAAATGTTCGGCCTCGACTACATTACTGATGAGGATATTGAATCCTATCTTGACGTAGAAGGAAAGAATCAAAAGTTGGTTTCTCACTACATCGAAGTCAGCGACATAAGTACCTCTATCAACAGGTCCACATGGAGTGACGGAAACAGAGACAGAGCGGAGGGATACTTGAGATTTAACATCACTGCTCTAGGTGGAGACATCTTTATTGACAACAACGAAGATGCGTTGGAGAGTGATTCATTCTCATTTGCTTCCGGAGATGGTCTTTTTGATCTCCAATGGGCGGACATGTCAATTAGCGGAAACTACACCGAAACCGGCAATAGTTTTAGAATCAATGAAGGTAGAACTGCTAGAATTCAAATTGATTTTGCTACCGAAGAAGACATTAAAAGAGCTAAGGTAAAGTTGGGATCCTTAACCTGGGGAGTTGAAAGAGATGATTTTGACACCACTATAACTTACACCGATAGTATGATTGAAAATCTTGAGACCAGAAGAGTAGAGCTTTTCCAAGTTAGCGGAAATTAGATTAGGATTCGGTCTTCAGAGCAAACCAAAAAGCCCCTTACCCGGGGCTTTTTGTTGTAGTTTAATATAAGAAAACCGGTGGTTTTACCACCGGTTTTTGCAATTAGAGAGGAAGTTTTTGATCTCTTTCTCTTTTACAGACATCGCAAACTTTCCTGATCTTCTTTCCTTCCTTTTCTCTCTCTTCTCCGGAGAGATCTTTCGTGCAGTAGCAACACCTGACTATCATTCTCTCACTCCTTTCATGTTTTAATTGGGAACGGTGTTGATTTTACACCTTTGGATCTACAGTCATTGCAAATTTTTTTAAGCTGACCTTTGTTTGTAAGTTTTTCTTCTTTACTTAACGCCTTTCCACAAGAGAAACATTGAACATATAACACGAACTCACCTCCGATACCGTCTAAGTATTGCAGAGATAATTATTTTTGTAAACAAGTTATTTACAAAGTTCAGTAAAGGGGTATAATTAATTATCGAAGGAGGTGTACTTTTGAAGCGAGTTTTTATTTATACGACAGTTTTTTTGTTGGCTTTTTCTTTTATTATTGAAATTGAAAGTGTTGATAAACCGCCTGTGGAATTTTTTGATTCCTTTATCTCTATCGAGGAAGCCCCCCAATTTTTAACCGAACCACCGGGAATAAGCTTTACGCAACCTTTACAAGCTCCACCACCGGTAGAAAGAGAGGTGATAGTGACAGTTACTGCAACAGCTTATTACGGACCGCTTCCGGGACAATCCAATTATAAAACCGGTTCTTACGAGGGAGATATAAACATGAATGGAACCGGAATAACCAAGTCCGGAAAGAAGGTTCAGGTAGGACATATTGCAGCCGATTGGAGCATTTTTCCGGAAGGAACAAGGCTTTATATTCCGGGATACGGAGAAGGTGTCGTCGAAGATATAGGAGGGTCTATAATCGGCAACAGAATCGATCTTTTTATGGGCTATGGAGAAAGGGCTCTTGAAAAAGCCCTTCAATGGGGGGTAAGAGATGTAGAGGTAACGATGTTAAAGGATAAAAAAGAGCAAAATGGAGAATAAAATTCTCCATTTTTTTATTTAAGAAATAAAATAAAAACCAACTCTCCAAGGCTGGAAGAAAGTTGATTTTAGAAAATTTATCGGTCATAATTTAAAAAACAAACAAAAAAGCAATGAGTAATTTAAATAAAAAAATAGAAGAATTCAAAAATTTTAAATTTAAAGCTGATTTTAACGACTTTCTCCTTACCTGGGAGCATGACTTAAGAAGTCTAAAGGCAATAGTTTTACTTGCTGAAGTGTTAAAAGAAATGCAAGCCGAAGGATTATCTTATAAAATTTTTGAGAGTGGATTGGGGGTGTCCATATTTAAAGACAACTCAACACGAACAAGATTTAGCTTTTCATCAGCAGTTGACAGTCTTGGTCTTAGTATTCAAGAATTCGATGAAGAAAAGTCACAAATTGCCCATGGAGAATCGGTTAAGGAAACAGCTAACATGATCTCTTTTTTGACTGAAGTGATTGGTATAAGAGATGATAAGTATATCGGAGAAGGGGATAGGTTTCAGAGAATGGTTTCCGAGGCGGTTGATTTCGGGTACGAGAAGAAAATACTAAAACAAAGACCAGCGGTAATAAACCTACAATCGGATCTGGACCACCCAACCCAATCACTGAGTGATCTGGCAAAGATAAAAGAAGAATTTGGCAGCTTTGAAGAGATAAAAGGAAAAAAGATAGCTGTTAGCTGGGCCTATTCTCCCAGTTACGGAAAGCCGCTTTCAGTTTCGCAGGGAGTTATCGGTCTTCTAAGTCGATTTGGGGCTGATATAACTTTAGCCCATCCCGAGGAGTACGATTTATCTAATGAGTTGGTTGAGATGTCTCAAAAACAAGCAGAAGAATCCGGGGGAAGTTTTAAGACTACAAATAAAATGAATCAGGCTTTTGAGGGGGCTGATATTGTCTACCCTAAATCATGGGCGCCAATTGAAATAATGAAAAAGAAGACAAAATGTTTAAAGTCGGGTGATCTTGAGAGGGTAAAAGCCTTAGAGAAAGATACTCTGAGGATGAATGAACGGTACAACAATTGGGAATGTAATAGAGAAAGAATGAAGCTGACTAATGATGCTCTTTATATGCATCCTTTGCCGGCCGATATTTCGGGGGAGAATTGTCGACAGGGAGAGGTTTCGAAAGCGGTTTTTAAAGATAATCTTATTCACACCTACCAACAGGCAAGCTTTAAACCCTTTATAATTACAGCAATGATAATAATGTCCAAAGTTAAAGACTCGTCAGAGCTAATAGGCAAGATTGCAAGCAACGCTGAAAAGAGAAGACATTTTTAAAAAGGTTAATTTTTAGTTGATAAGCACAACTTTTACTTTTGGTTTTCCAATCCGGGTCAGCTTGTTTACAATAAATAAATAATATTGTATAGTAAAAGAAATAAGAGGAGGTGTTTAGATGGAGATTGCAAGTCTAGCTCTTTTAAAAGGGGATAAACTGCTTATTGTAAGGGACAAATATCAAAATTTTTGGACGCTTCCCGGTGGTAAGATTGAACGTGGGGAGACAAGAAAAGAGGCTGTTGTTCGAGAGATGGAAGAAGAACTTCCTCTTATAGAGTGGGATGATCTCTCATTCTACCGGGAGTTTTTCGGGATGACTCCGCACAGCAGGGAGTTCGTAGTAGTTCATGTTTTTATTGCCGATTACAGCAAAGGTTTTGCCGTTCCTCACCAAGAAATTACCGGATCAAGGTGGGTTAGTCCCGGATTAGTTCAAAAGAAGGGGCAGAAAATTAAAATGACAACCAGCACACAAAACATTATAAATTTAATCAAGATTACTAAAGCAATCTAAAGGCTCTCAAAGAGAGCCTCTTTTTTTTGACATAAAAATGAATAATATCTATAATAAAAAAAGAAAGGAGGGGTAAAGATGAAAAGAATCTATCTTTTAAGAAGTTGGATTCTAACATTGAGTTTACTTACTTTAGTAATTCTGATAAGTCCGGCAGAGACCGCTTCCGAAATGATTTTTACAATCTTTTTACTTCTCATAGTCTTAAAGATAATCCCTGAGGATAGAGAATATTTGATTAAGCCGGTTATATTGTTTTCTGCATTTTATTGGTTTTCAAACATGCTTTCCGGAAGATTGGGGGCCGTATTGAGTTTTTCCGGAATAGGGCTTATTTTTATAGTTACTATCTGTTTGGTTGAGAGAAAAGAGGGAGTAGACGTCAGATCAAAAAGCTCCGGATAAATTTCGGAGCTTCTTTTTTAGTTTACGGTAACAATATAAAAAGTTTACGGTAGGGTTTACGTTTATAAGATTTATGATATTATGTAATTGACGGTAGTAAGTTTAAAAGTTTACAGTTGCCTTTACGATGACTACAAAAGAAGTTGCTCAAAAAATAATAAAACAAAAAGGAGAAATCACTCCCAAAACGCTTTCTAACAAGGCGGATGTTTCTCGTCAACAGGCGAGTAAAGTGATAAGAAAATTTAAACAAGAAGGCGTTGTTATTAGAGTAGGAAAAGGTCCGAAGACAAAATACATAACTCCGGATAACGAAAAGTTCGATGATCAAAAATTTACAACTGAATTCGAAAACGGAACTATAGAGGAAGATAAAGTTGTTTCCGAAGCTAAATTAACTAATTCCTTTCTAAAAAAGCTTCCAAGTAATACGGAAGAGATTTTTGATTACGCCTTTTCGGAGATG
Organism: uncultured Candidatus Saccharibacteria bacterium; assembly: GCA_964399315.1. Taxonomy (GTDB): domain Bacteria; phylum Patescibacteriota; class Minisyncoccia; order Minisyncoccales; family PWPS01; genus PWPS01. Next base: position 872 of record CAYNQG010000023.1, on the reverse strand, counting down.
ATAAATAATGCTATAGACCATTCCGAGTCAGAAAAAATAGAGGTGGGAGCTGGAAAAGAAAAAGATTTTTTAACTTTTGTAGTACGTGATTTCGGAATAGGGGTTTTTAAAAACATAATGGAAAAGAAGGGATTGAGTAATGAAACTCAGGCTATTCAAGATTTATTAAAAGGAAAGACTACGACCATGCCGGAAGCTCATTCCGGGGAGGGTATATTTTTCACCTCCAAAATAGCTGATATATTCATTCTGGAAAGCTTTGATTACAGATTACAGATAGATAACAATCTGGAAGATGTTTTTGTTGCTAAAAGGGATAATTTTTTAGAGGGAACTAAAGTTACCTTTAGAATTGAAAGAAATACCGATAAAAAACTTGAAACCGTATTCAAAAACCACCAAGCGGTAGAAACCGAATACGGTTTCGATAAAACGGAAGTAATCGTTAAACTCTATGAAAATGATGTCGATTATGTTTCCAGATCCCAAGCAAGAAGAGTTTTAGTCGGTTTAGATAAATTTAAAAAGATAGTCTTTGATTTCAAAGACATATCCGGTATTGGGCAGGCTTTTGCCGACGAAGTCTTTAGAGTTTTCCAAAGCAGGCATAAAAACATAAGTCTAGAAGTTAAAAATACCAATGAGGCGGTTGAGTTTATGATTGAGCGAGCCAAGAGAGAAGATTAAATCTTTGACAGAAGAATTATTTTTATATAATATTATCTTAAATCCAAAAGGAGGGTTTATTATGAGTGAAAAGAGGCTCAGATCTTACTGTCAGGCCCCGTCGAGAGTTTGCTCAATCAATGGAAGTTGTAAACAGTGCAGTGCCAAACATAAGCGATATGCCCTGGAACTCAAAAAAAAGGCGA
>CAYNQG010000022.1:0-8851 GCA_964399315.1 uncultured Candidatus Saccharibacteria bacterium | reverse complement strand
TGTGACTTTGTTTCTGAATTCTTCTAACTCTATATCAAGAGGAGGTTCGTATCTGTTAAGCTCCAGACAGTTGGTTTCTCTATCTACTAACCCGTCAAAAGTATTCATATCGGCCGAAGGTCTTGAAATCTGCTCACTGCAAGTCACTATATCGTCTCTTAACCACCTTTTTTCCTCACCATCGTAAAAGGCTATAGAACACCCTCCTCCGGTGCTATCTCTTTTGTATCCTAAAATGTCCCCCATTTGATTTGCGTCAGGGCAATCGATTACTCCATCCGGATTAGCGGGCGATCCGTCCCCTATTACCGTATTTAAAGCCTTTATTAGGCTAGCATACCCCTTTCTTCGCCATTCAGTTATAGTTGTGCCATCCAGCTCCAGACACCTGGGCCGATTAAAGTTTTTATTTCCAATTATATTTTCTTCACAATCTTCACTTGAAGTAAAGAGGTTATAGCTATTAGTCTCTCTCGCTGTTTCTAAAGTTTTAAAAAATTCTTTTTCTTCTTCATCGCCCGAATCTATTGTGATTGTTTCATCTATTTTTTCATACCTTTTTGCATATAGATCATATAAATCATCTTTTTCGCCATCAAAAGGCACTCTTTCATCTTTATCATATTCTTCTCCGCTTAGGCTGTAAACTAAAATCCACTCTTCTTCCATATCATTTTCTCTGACTTCTAAAATTTGATCATCATCTCTTTCCGCTGTGCAAGCCTTACTTCTTATCGGGAAAACCTCATCGGTCTCTCTAGCTAAACTGGGGATTAAAAAGTGGGTTGTCTCTTCATCTGCCACATCATCATCTTCTTGAACCGTAGTAAAGGCGAATTCGCACAGATTTTGATCATCGAGCATCCCTGATGAAAATTCATGAGAACCCATTCTTTGCATAGAGGGCGAAACCTCTCTTATTTGAGTTAATTCCGGATTTATAGCATTTAGTATAAGATATGATCCTAAAAGAAGAATTACTCCTGAAAATCCGGAGATGATTCTTTTTTTAGCATCTTTTAGTTTCCCCGGGTCGCCTGTTGAGGTTAAATATTTAAAACCGGCATAGATTAATATACCAAAAAATATGAGGATCCCTATGAACACCCCCCATTCATAAAAGTAGGCTACCAGCTCGGCTATAGTCGACTCTGTGGTGAGTTCTCTACCTCCATCCGGACCCGGAGAGGTTGGCCAAGTAAGCTGCAGAGACCACTCATTTTCTGCTAATACAGGTAGTGCAGAAAGTAAAAATAGTATTATTGAAATTGTAAATATTTTTAATCGTTTCTTTAGCATATTACTTAATCCTATCATAAAAGATTTTTTTCTAAAACAATTTTATTGATTTAACCTCTCTGGTGCCGGAGGAGGGTATCTCATTATCTCTATGCAGTTTACTTTCTTGTCATAGTTTTGACTAATATCTCCTATTGGACCGGTATCAGTTATTTTTTGACCACAACGGGCGGCGTGAATAGTTTCATAAAGATTTACAACGCAGCCTCCGCCATCCTCTAATCTCTCGTCTCCCGCTAAACATGAAGTCTCTAGAGAGTTTGGATTTTGTGAAATATATTTTACACTCCCGACACTAGTAGGGCTGGGAGCTCCGGGATAATTATAGATTTCCCTTTCAAAGAGCCTATGATCATAGCAATATTTAGGCATATTTGCACTTTCTTCAATTTCAATCTTCTCCCCACAGTCTGATTCGATATTTTTTGCACAATCAACATCACACACTGGCTGACGGCGACTTTCTTCAGAAACGGTTCTTGCTTCAATGAACTGAACATTTCCGCTATCTAAAACATGACTACCGACACCCGTGTTTTTTTTGCAAGCTATTGCTTTGTAAGGTTCAATTTGAATTCTTCTAACTTCTCCCTCCTCAATCATTGTGATTTCTTCTTCACTGCTAGCTCTCTCTACGTAAGAAATTATTCCGTAGTCACAAGCATCTTTTTCTAACCTCATCTCGTCCCAATCTTCAGAGATATCTGGAGTCGGAGTTGAGACTGTAACTTCCGATATTACGGTCAGTTCCGGATTAATAATCGTGATTAATAGCCAAGATCCAAAAAGAATAATTAAACCTAAGAATGAGGAAGATATCATGTTTTTAGCTTTGGACATCTTTTGCGGATTTCCAGAAGAAACTATGTATTGAAAACTTGCATATATTAAAATTCCAAATGTTAGTATTACCCCCACCAAGACACCCCACTCAAAAAAATATTCCACTAATTCTGCTATTGTAGAACCGGAATCCAGAGTTAGTCCGGTAGGTGAGCCCGGCCAGTCAACTTGCAGAGACCACTCACTTTCTGCAAAGACTATTTGAGCTCTTAAAATCAAAACTGAAAGGAAGCCGTATTTGAGTGTTTTTTTAATCATTAATTTCTATTGAAGAGATTATCATATTGAATTCATTTTCAAAATCCCCCCAGCTTTCATACGGAGCATTTACACTTATTATATAAACGGAGCCATCTATTAAAAAGGCGGCATTTTTAGAGCGGAAAACTGATCTTCCTTGAGTTGAGGTGACCACTTCCATGATTATAAAATCAGAGCCCCTTTCGGAACTAATAATTTCTGCTTTTTCATTTTCATTTTCAAACTCAAATTCATTTGACATTATTTCTTCTAATTCCTCAGTATTTTCTATTTTTTCATCTAGCCTTTGAACTGACATAACCCCAAAAGATAAATTTGGAAAAGTTGTTTTCATTCCCATAAATAATATTTCTCCTATAATTTCCCCTTCTTGTTTAATGTTTTCTTCATTAAGATCAATATCCTCAAATTCCTCTTCTCTTATTGTTTCTTCTTGGATATATTGATCAATATCTCCTTGTTCAGGATTTTGAAAAAGCTGAAGAATGTCGTCATTTTCTATCTCCTGCCATTCTGAAGGATATTCAAAAGAAAATTTTCCATTAGGCGAATTAAATTCCTCGTCAAAAATAATTTCCTCCTTCTTTTCTTCAACTTCTTGTTCGTTTGATGAAAATTCAATTCCCTCTTCCTGCATAGAGTTAATAGATTCTCCAATAGATCTTCCTTGGCTTGTGACTCTAATAGTTAAAATCACTACAAGCAGGACTATAATTCCTATATATATTAAATTTTCTCTGTTGTTATCTTTCATGTTTATGCTAAAGGTTAGTTATTTGCCACCAAGCTCCAAATTGATAACCGACTAATGTTAAGAATCCTCCGACTATAAACCAGGATAAAAATATTAATAAGTAACCTTTTAAGGCGTATTCCCACACTTTGAATACTTGTTGCATTGTCTTTGGGTCGCCGAGGCCAGTATAGTACAGATAACCAGTGTAGATAAGTAGCAATACTAATGAGTAAGGGACTAAAATCTTAACTAAAACCTCTTCAATAATTCTACCGATCATTACAAAGATATGGATAAATTCACAATCATCTCTACTATCAAGATCAGGATTATCTTGAAATATATCATGATTTCTACCGCAAGGAACTACACCTCCGAAACCTAAAAATGACGGTGTATATATTTCTACATAGCTCCGGTCAGATTCTTCGCCTCTAACTGATTCATGTCCGCCCGTTTGTGATTTACAGTCATCGGTTATACAAGGAGTAACCGTCCATGAGTAAAGACCACCTCTTTCAAAGTCATATGTTATCTCATTGTTTTCAGTTATTATTTCTCCTTCTTTATCCTCATTTGCATAAACTCTTTTAACCAAGCCGACCTCTTCCGCGCTTTCCATTTCTATGTTGACTAAATAAGCTTCTGCACCCGGAACTTTATCCCAGGATAGAGTTTGAATTGAGTCATCTATAATTATTCTTTCTGCTTCTTCAAGATCTTCATTTCCCGGAGTTAGGTTTTTAGGTTGAGCAAGGCTAGGAACAAAACTCATCACCTCCGATCCTGCTGCTAATGGATTACATCCGGCCTGCATCATATCCGCATGCATATCATCCTCTAGAGTAGGAAGGACTGTAAACTCATAATCGAAATAGTCTGTAGTTTCATCTACCTTTTGCCAGTATATTTTAGAGTTTTCTACTGGATTTACACAGCTAAAGATTTGGTAATTGTACATCTGACCCAACTCTAATTCAGATACAAATCTGAATCCTGAAGAAGGAACTAAAGCACCTCTGTCCGCCTCACTCATTAAAATGTTATGGGTGCTGGGACTTGGCAAGGTGGCTCCGGAATCCCAGTCTGTCGGATCAAATCCTAGATCAGCCTCGTTTTTTTCTATTATGATTGCGTAAGACTCAGCTCCCGGTATATCTCGCCAATCAAAATCAATCGGATAGTAAGCTACAGATTCGCCGAGGGGTGAGTTTACCTCCCAGGTATTGGGAGGTCTTCCGGCAGTTTTGAATTTAAAAGGAGCATCGGCATAATGAGCATCTTCTGATCTCCAGGAGGAGCATTGTTTATTCTCTTTAACCCAATCTGCAACTTCTTTCACGTAGTCACTTTCATCTTCATCTATTTCGTGGCTAATATTATCATCCCAGCAAGCCTTTACATCCCACTCGTACTTTGTATCCAATTTTAAATCACCGGTCCAATTTATAAGAGTACTTGCGCCATAAGTGTAATCAAAGTTTAGAACTCCAGTTGAAAAATAATCATCTCTTTCTCTTTGGATTTCTATATGGCTCCAATCATCCTCCCCTTCTTTTCTGAGCCTGTAAACGTAACTTCTTGCTCCGAATCTTCTATCCCACCGGATTCTAAATGGAAAACCGGTGGTGGCATTATCAATGGTGACTCCTTGATTTCTATAATTTTGAGGGGTTATATTTCTAGGTGGGTAAAGTCTTTGAGTCTCTCTTTCGTCTAACTGAAATCTCCACATTTGACTAAAATCAGTACAGTCAGTCGTAGCTCTATCTCTACAACTTGCAATATTCCAGCTATAGATATCTTCGCGACTATCTTCGGGGAGGGTGAAGAACTCCATTTCTCGGTCCAGATGATTCGGTTCCGGGTATCTGTGTTGGGCTTCATGAGTTCCCACCGGTCTTTCGTCGTAACTGCAGAAAGGGAGCTCTTCTGATGTCTCCTTTAATTGTTCATGGCAATCTTCTAAAACAGGTTCTCCATATTCACCTATATTTTCTTGAGTAACTAAAACGCCGTCCCCGAAACTCATTAAATATACTCTCGGGGGTTCCGGTCTTCTGGATGGGTTTGGTTGATACCATTGCTGGGCCCACTCCAACTCCTCTCTGAGGGAAACTTGGTCTTGAAATACTAAGCTATATGAATCTTCATCCCATATAGAGTGTTTGTCAGATAAGTTATTCCACCAAGCTCCAAGACCAACCTCTTCTCTTAAAAAGCTTTGCTCTCCTGCCTCCATGCTGGAAGAGGTGTCTGCTGATGCGTATTCTCCGCCCCAATCGGCGTCATAGCCTCTGGTATCTACATGGACAAAGCCGGAGCTTGGATATATACCAATTCCACCGGTAAACATATTTTCTTCATCTCTAAGCTGTTGAGTTAAATTATAAATTTGTCTTGTAGAAGCGTTTGGCGACCAGAAGTCGATAGCGGTATTTTGGACGTGTTGACTTCCATCACTAGATCCTATTTGACGGTTATAACCTAGCGGTCTGTAAGTAGAAGTTACGTTAACCGTCCCCACCTGCTCTTCTACAAGCCCTACCACTTCGGCAGTTGGAATTATATTTTGCCAATATTTTTCCGGAGGAATTACGGCTGTACCTCCGGCATGTACTATTTTCCCAGCTAACTCCATATCAACATAATTAGCAGTTTCAGCAATATATTCTTGATACCTATCCGCTTCCGGAGAGTTTTTTGACGGACCTCTTTCGCCATCCGTTGCCGCTCTTTGCCTTCCATTTACATTAAATGGATTGGTTGGGTCTTCTAAGAAGTCGGATAGAGGGCCATCAATTCTAAGAGCGGTAGTCGTGTCTCCTACGGCTTGTGAGGTTTCAGCGGGATATCTGTACCCGTTTTTGTAGTCTTCACTAGGGTAATAGATCGGATTTTCATCTTCATCCTCACCTATCTTTTCCGCTCTTATTCTTGTTGGGTTAAATTCAGGATCATATCTTTTAGCGTCGTAAGGAGAAGTCCAGTTGGGATCTATTGGTGAAATTAATTCCGGTGCATCGCTTGTCTCAAAGCTGAAAGTTGCTTCCGGCCCTCTCCATCCCTCCTCTTTCTCTAGATAGTCGTGAGGAGCACAGGTGGCTTGTAGGCTGTAACTGTGCTCCACACCGGATCGGAAAAGGGCCGGTCGGCCGTAAGAGCCATAAACTTCTGTAATTATATCTCTTAAAACACCTTCATCACTACCATCGAACTCATTAAGTAACCAATTTTTCATCCATTTTCTTTTTTCACGATCATAATCATACTTTGGATCAAAATCAAGCGGGTTGAAGGTGTTTGTGTTCAACCAAATTTCTTTCTCTGTTCCGCAATTGTCACAACCTATTATATTATCTCGGTCATATCTCATAACATCCAGAGATCTTCTGTCATCATGCTCTACCCTGTAACGCTCGTATGCTCTCCTGTTTTGAACTTCTAAATCTTCAAATTTTCTTTGCGCATCTCTGTAACTTTCACCATCTTCTTCAATTAATCTATTTACGACTTCATGTCTGTGAAATTTGGCCGGCCTATCTTCTCTGTTTATATTGTCGAATCTTATTATATATGAATCTACACAAGCTATATCTTCCGGTCCTTCACACTCTTTTATTTCTCCATCCTCTATCCATCCATCTTGCCAACCGGGTATATTCCACCAAAATAGTTTTACCGGTAATTGAACCCGATCAAGAGGGTTTTCACCGCCTAAGATATTTTTTTCTCTAAGTTGAGTTATTGATTGTGGTCTTTCACCTCCGATCATTTCCGGAAGCCAGGGATTGTTGAAGTAATAGGGGTCTTCCTGACTAAATTGACCGACCTGCCCCGGAACTCCGGGAGGTGCTTGAAGGCAGTCGGTTTGGCAGGTTGGGAAAGGGATTGGTTCACCGTACTTTTCCAGCATCTCTTCTTCTGTAAGCCATTGTCCGCTTGACGGCCAAGCTTTTTGCCAGCTACCAACTTCATCAAATATTTCTCCGTCTTGGTTAGGAGTATATCTGTCGTAGTAATAAACAAATTCATCCATCCATTCGGGGTCGTTGCACTCCTCGTTTGGGCCGCCATCGCAGCGGCCTATTTCTAGACCAACCACTTGCCACTGACGCATCATAATGTCTCCTCCGCAACCGGTATGTTTTGCTCTAAATTGCCTTTCTTCATGAACTACTTTTTCTCTGTAAACAAAACGAGGTTCTCGCTCTGGACCAGGGCAAGGGCTAAGTGGTGGAGAGACGGGGTCAGGAAGACTTCTTATTATACTTTCTGATTTATCCGCACTTTCCGGTAATTCAGTAGTTTGAGCAAAAATAAAGCTTATGGATAAGAAAAATAAGCTAATTACAGTTATTAATAATAAACTTAAGTTTTTGTTTGTTTTAGTCATTTTAATATGTTCTATGAACTGTGCTACAAGATTTAGATATTGAGTCTTCACTACTATATGGACCGGTTGGGGGTGCGTTGTGATACTTTTCTTCTCCCTCCCATTCGCAGTAGTAACCTCCCGTGTGAGGACAACCGGAAGGACTTCCGCAATCGCCAGGATCAAATTCACAAACAGGCTCACAAACATCTCCAGGCGTAGCCCACCATTCACAAGAGTCATAATAATAAACATGTTTCAAGTTATCGGGAACTCCAATTCCCTTTTCTTTCATTTGCTCTGGTTTTGTTATAGCACTACCTCCTTCTAATCTAGCACATGTAACATTTCCTATAGGAGGAGTATCAGTTCCTGTTTGTGTTTGAGGACCACATGTACTTGTATTAGCACAATATTCTTCTTCCTTTTCATTACCGTCTTCATCTGTAACTGTTCTAGTTCGTGTTGTACAGCTTGGACTCCCATCACAAGGAGGCGGACCTCCTGGGCGATATTGAGACCATACACGAAACTTTTGAAGTAGGTTGATAGAGATATAAACATCCCAGCCGGCTTCTAAAGCGGCGTTTACCTCCGGTTCTAAATCAACATCAACCATTTCTCCTTCTAAGTCGTATGTTACTGCACCTCCAGTGACAGAATTACCACAAAAATCAATATAGTCTCCCCCTCTATTACTTGCATCACTCAAGGTAGACATTGCACTACTTTGATTAAAGCTAGCAGAATTAAAATTAAATCCATTCCATTTAGAATCTTCAACTAATCCGGAGGCAGTACCATTTATTGAAGTGTTGTAAAGCCTTAATTCACTAGGGGTTAAGTCTCCAATATCTACTAATTCATAAGGGACAGTTCCACCTAAATTAGTATCATGCAATTCTAATCTTTCTACTTGATTTCCCATATCACCAATTTCAGAAGGAATAGAACCGGATAAATCATTTTTATAAGCTAAGAAGTATATTGGATATAAATCACCAATTTCAGAAGGAATAGAACCGGATAAATCATTTTTATAAAGTCCAATATAGTCTGTATTAGTTAACTCTCCAATTTCTTTAGGAATGCTACCGCTTAATTCGTTACCTCCTAAATTTAATTGAAGATCAGGATTTAAATCTCCGATAGTGTTGGGAATAGAACCGGTAAGTTTTACATAAGCAGCCTTGTAAGCCAGAGCGGGGTTTGCATTTGTCCACTCATCGGTTAATGATCCCTCCAACGGATTATTGCTAACGCTAAAAAGTTGCAGCCGACTGGTTCTTGGTTCCGGATTGCTGTAATGCGCTTCCACTTTTCTTTTTTGATGATCG
>CAYNQG010000021.1:0-9240 GCA_964399315.1 uncultured Candidatus Saccharibacteria bacterium | reverse complement strand
ATGACCGCGTAATGCATGTCCAATGTGGTAATCACTTAAATAAAAGTTATAACTATTTTTAGTTGCAAAAACAGAAACAATATTGAAAAGAGAGAAAAAGGCAATCAATAGAAATCCGGCATAAATCAATTGCCTCTCCTTCTTAAAATCAATTGTCAAAGAATAAACAAATAATCCAATTGTGGCTACCGCCAAGGGAATCAACGGATAAAGATGGAGGGGTTCCACGGGATTGAGCTGGATCGTGCTAAATAGAAAATAAAGAAAAGCAGTAAGTGGATAGACTAAAAACCGTTTTCGATTTGTAAATATGAAATAAGAGACAGAAAAGATAAAGGCAACAACAACACCATCCCCGATAACACTATTTACTCCGTAATACTTAGGAGGATTAGCGGTAAAGATTTCTCTAAAATGAATTAATCTAGTAATAACTCCATCGATCAGAGATCCCGAGGTTGACCCCAGACCATCAATTGCAACCTCCAAAGTCGCAGGATGAACAAGAGCGTTGAAGCTAATAAGCGGCAGAGCTCCCAACCCCACAAAAGCAACAAAGATGGTCATATCTTTAACATTCCAAAGCCCTTTTCTAGCCCTATTGAAATCGAAAATCAAAAATGAGGCCAGGAGACAAAAAACATAGGGGCCCATAACAATCTTGTAATAAAACGAAAGTCCGGAAACGATACCGAGTAAAATTAAATATGCTTTTCTCCCCTTATTCATTACTAGAACCGATAAAAGTAAGATTAAAGTAGATAGAAAGCCAACAGCCGGATACTCGCCAAATTTCATCAATATGTAATAAGGAGAAAGAGATAGAATTAGAGCTGAAAAAATAGATATAAATCTATCTTCAGTAACTTTTTTCATAAACAGGTAAAATAGTGATATAGACAACCCTAATAAAAAAGCTTGCGCTAGTCGCAAAGAAGAGTGCTGAAAACCAAAAATAATATAAAATGGTAGAGCAAAAAATTCCATTGCATTTAATTGATCGGCCATTATCGGGTTTAAAGAGAAAGTTTCCCAAAATTTAAAAGTCGCCACACTTGAGGTTAAATCTTCTCCAACTTGAATTTTAGTTCCCTTAAAAAAACTTAAGATAAATCCCGTCAAAAAGAGAGAGAATAAAATTAGATTTTCTTTTATTTTTTTAATCATTTTTACATCTTCATAATTTTAAAAAACGACCTTAATCCATTCTTAAAATCTTTCCACCCTCTTATCTTCATTAAATTTTTAAGGATAAATTTTGGTTTAATATAGTGCTCCTTAGAAAGGCTAACTAACATATCATTCAACTCTTCTTCACTAAAGTTTTTATCCCAAACGGGAACATGAAAATCTTCTCTAGGGTTTTCGGCAAAATTACTCCACACATCCTCATCAACAACCCCCTCCCTTAAAGCCATTTGATAAAGCTCAGTGCATGGCTCAAGGGTGGTCACGGAAAATCTAACAAAATCGGGTTTTGCTCTTTTTATAAAGTTTTTAGTCTTTTCGATATCTTCAATCGTTTCCCCCGGAGTTCCAATCATGAAGTAGCAAAGAGCATCTATACCCGCATCCTTTGTCTTCTTGATGACTTCTTCCGCCTTTTTAAGATCAATGCCTTTATTTAGGTTTTCAATTATTCTTTGTGAGCCGGATTCAATCCCATAATTTACCTGCTTACAGCCGGCTTCTTTTAAGAGTCCCAACAATTCCTCATCGACGGTATTTACCCGTGTGTTGATGTACCAGCTGAATTCCAGTTCTTGACTTATTACAAGTCGACAAATTTCTTTTGCTCTTTCAATGTTTAAAGAAAAAGTGTCGTCAACAACAAAAATCTCTTCAATTCCCATCTCCAACGAGTTCTTGATGTCCTCTACAACATATTCAGGAGAATGAGCTCTAAAATTATTTTCGAATTTTGCACAAAAAACACAGTTGTAAGGACACCCGCGTGAAGTTACTATGCTTGTTATTTTTCTTTCTCCGGAAAATGAAGATTGATAATTGTTAATATTTAGCAACCTCCTATCTATTAAAGGAACTTCATCTAAATCCTTCAAACTATTAGAGCCTCTATTTAGATAAAGCTCATCGTTAAATTTATACGAGAGCCCTTTTATTTTTGGATTGTTATTTCCTGCTTCAAGATTTTTAACAAGTTTATAAAAAGGAACTTCTCCCTCCCCTAAAACGGCATAATCAACCTCTTTGAGTGCTGCTGTTTTTTTAGGGTATAGGGTTGGATGAGACCCCCCCACAACCGTAATTATATTAGGATTTAATGATTTTACTTTTGAAAGAATGCTTAATGTATTAGGAGCTGACAGAGTCAGCATCTGAATACCAACTAGATCGGGATCAAATTCATTTATTTTTTTAACCGCCTCCTCTTCTGAGTCTTCTTCAGCATAAATATCATAAATCTCAACCGTGTGACTACTAGTCTTTTTTGATAAAAAAGACTCTAGATACAACAATCCTATAGGAGGGTGCATCCCTCGTAAATCATAAAAAATATCGGGGATGCTAGCTTGTATATTTTTACTTTGAGGAGGGGTTATCAGTAATATGCGCATCTCAACTAAAACCTATTATCAATATTTAACTCCAAATTAAGTAAATTAAGTGGAAAAACATCGTCAGAAAAAGTGATTTCGGTACCCGGAATTAATTTATACTCCCTATCTTCCAGCTCTGCCAATCGTCTCTCAACATCTTCAACTAATCGATTATATTCTTCAGTTCGTTCAACAAACTCCTTCTCCAAGCTTACATACCTGGCCATATCTTGATGAAAGTCGGGATTTAATCCGGCATCGGGAGCTTGCAGCTTTTCATCAAGCAAATCCAGTTCATCCTCAATTTCCTCTATCGCTTGTCCTTCCCTTACAGCATACTTATCCATTTCCAAAACCTCTCTTTCAGCTCTCAGGTAATTCACCTCCTGACCGGCCCAAAATAAAATTATCCCAATAAATGGAATCAGGAAAATAGTTGCCATTATTTTTGCAATTTTAGCGACGGTATTTTTATTAATCATATAAAAATTTACTAATTTAAAAATGAACTCTCCCCTGCAGCCTCCTTAAAATCATTAACACCAAAAAGTTTAAGATCCCTCTTTTTTAATCCCGGACAATAACCCCTAAACCTACATCTTGAACAAATCTCAACTTGTCTATATTCCTTAAAATTGACACCACCTCCCATATCCGAATCATAGCTGTTTGCTGCTATCTTCCCATAACTGGAGAGATATGCAAAATTAGGCGGTAACTCTTGAGGTAATAAACATCTCGGAAATTCAGTTACCCTTACTTCTGAAAACTTGCTTAAAACGTCTCTATTTTCTAAAAAAAAGTTCTTTTTTTGAGTAAAAGAAACAGCTAAATCTTTAACTCTTTTTAGAGCGCGCCCCTCGTAATTAATGTTTAAAATCTCCACCTTGGAAACATCCAAGTCAAGAAGGTGGTTGTATAAATCATGGAGATAGTTAATGTTAGGATTCATCAGTATCGAGACAACACGAACATCAACCTGATTTTCAAGTAGGTTTTTAATACCACTGATAGACTTGCCAAAAGAATCGCTTCTCGTTATTTTAGCGGTTGCGTCCTTGGGTCCGTGAAGAGATAAGCTTACTCTTTTCAGGCCACAATCTACCATTTTTTTTGTAAAATCTTCGTCTGCAAACCTGGCTCCGTTACTGCTTATTATAAAGCCTTTAAAATTAAGCTCTTTAATCTTTTTAGCTAATCCTAAGATGTCCGGATGAAGAGTCGGTTCTCCACCGGTAAGGGCAATTATTTCCGCATTACTGGCTTTAATTTTTTTTAAAATTTCAGAATAAGAGTTTTCAAAACTCAAACCATCAACTCCCTTAACTCCACACATCAAGCAATTAAAATTACATCTTATCCCTAAAAATAAAGTCAAAATCCTCACTTTTTCATATGTATTTATTTTTCTTCAATCAAAATCGACTTAATAACAACATCTTCTTCAGGATTATCAGCTCGATCAGTATCAACTTTAGATATTTGATCCGCAACATCCTGCCCGTCGATTACTTTTCCAAAAATAGTATATTGCGGTGGAAGTGGATAATCTTTAACCATGATAAAAAACTGACTTCCGTTGGTGTTCGGTCCGGAATTAGCCATGGCAACTACTCCCTGGTCATATCCCCCTTGATAAACCTCAGCCTCAGTATCGATTTCATCATCAAAAGTGTAGCCGGGACCTCCCCTGCCCGTCCCTTCCGGACATCCTCCTTGAATCATAAAGCCCTCTATTACTCTGTGAAAGGTTAAGTCATCATAAAATCCATCCTCAGTAAGCGATATAAAATTGTCAACCGTATTGGGGGCGAGATCGTAAAAAGTTTCGAAGGTGATGTCTCCTTTGTTTGTTTTTAAAGTAATTTCGTAATTCATTTTATTAGTTAAATTATTTAAAAGCCTATCCAAACTAAGTGAATAGTCCGTGACATAAATCACCGAACTAAAAATAATGAGTATTGCGATAAAAGCAGCAAGTGCATTTTTCATCTATACTTAATTTAAGATTTATTATTAATTCTAGCAAATAATAAGCAAATAAAAAAGGAGCGGCTTTGCCGCTCCAAAATAATTTAAGTACCTGCATTTTGCAGTTTTAGCTGAATCTGATCAGCTTCTTTTTTTAGCTCACTGAGCCTTTCTTGTTCTGATTTACTCAACCCCTTATTTTCTCTCTTCCTGTCATTCAGATCACTGATCATTTCGTAAGTGTCTGCATACTCTTTAGCCAGCTTGTTGATTGACATTTACATTCCCCCTTCTTGTATTTTGTCTCCAATGAGCTTTTTTATTATAATATTTTAAATCTTATTGTCAAGTTAAATACTTTTAAGTTTTTGAATTAAATCCTTATTTTTTTGATGGACCCAAATCAGAAAATAGCCTCTTTTTAACTTTTCCTCTATTTTTATTTTTTTATAACTATCTCCCAAATATCTTTTCAAAATTTGCGAGTTATCCTCCTGCCCACTCCCTCCTTCCGGGATATATCTTTTCTGATAGGCATCAATATATAAACTATTTTTTTCGAATTCAAGCACATCGTCAACATCAACATAAATCCAGTTTAATGGGAAATCACCTGTATTCGGGTCATTGTCTTGCCCGGGATCTACAATTTTAATTTCCGAAAATCCATCCTCCAGAACAGGTTTAATGTAAAAAACTTTACTCCCTCCGGACGTAAAGGATATTATCCTTGACCCTGTTAAAAATCCGTCCCTTGCCATTGTGTGGTAGATGTTGTCAATCCCACCATGATCTTGAATCGTATACCCGATTTTGTTAATAGTGTAAAAATCATTGTAAGAATTATCACTCTTTAGAATAATAACGGTATTGAATAAATTTAAAAATATCAAAATCAAAACCGGTAAATACAATATATTTATGTTTGTTTTTCTCTCTATAAAATCAGATAAAATAAACCCGGCAGAAACCATTATTATTACAAAGGAAGGGATTAGTATATAGAGATGCTCAGTTAATAAAGCCTGAACCTCCGTAACACTAACAAAAATATAAAAAATAATTGTTCCTAAAATTATGAGCTCCCCCTTCTTCTTTCGAAATAAGAAATAGATTGAAGAAAGCAGAAAAAAAACAAATCCAATCCTTCCCACTACCTCAACTTCTCCAGAATAATACTGCGGTGAGGTAATAAATATATCGCGAATATCTCCAATCCTTATTGATATGTTGTTTAAAAATGAACCTCTTGTTGCTCCAAAGGAATCCATTACGAACGATTGCAGAGTTTGAGCTTTGATATTAAAAGCCAAAAAGGGACTAAGTCCAAATAATCCAAAAATAAGCAGACTAGCTAAATTATTAACTTTTAGAAGCTTCCTTTGAGCATTCTTAAAATCAGTCACTAGATAAAATAGTAGAAGACCGACTCCAAAAGGAGCTATTATCACCTTAGTAAAAATACCCACCCCTAAAACAAATCCATAAAGAGCAAAAATAAAAGAGCTATCCCTGTTTTTAAGTTCCGAAAAAATATAGAGCAGTAGAGTGGAAAAAAATGCAACAGCCGCGTATTCAGGCCAATATTTAAGGGTTATGAAAAAAGGAAAAGAGACTAAAAGGAGCGATGATAAAAAGGCTTTAACACTATCTCCAAAATAATTTCTGGAAAAGAGAAAAAAGAAAACTACTGAAAAAGAGAGTAGAACTGACTGTGACATTCTCAATGCGGTTAAATTAAAGCCAATAATTCTATAAAAGGGAAGGGCAAAAAACTCCATTGCATTATGAGCTTCATACATCAAATTTTCGATTACCGGATCCTCTAAAAAAAAGAGTAGCTGACGACTATCAATAAAATCTTCGTGACCTTGAATTTCGGACGCCCTGTAAGAGCTAATTAAAAAGGTGATTGCAAATAAAAAAGAGGAATAAAAAATTGTTCTCACTCTGGGCCACTTATTTTCTAAAAAACAATCTATCTTTTTAAGAGTGAATTTCATCTTAAGTTTTTGTATGGTTTTTAAAATATCTAATCACTTCAACTGGTGATTCTTGCGACTTATCACCACCAATTAACCCCCTCCCTTTTCCGGATTATCTTCATATTGATTTTTAAAATATGAGCTTGGTTCAAGTTCCATAGATAAATGGATTATTTTATTTAAAACGATGCCTAGCAAAATTAAGGTTTCTTTCCGGGGACTTTGTGATGACTAAGACATCTGGGTTCATAACCCTCCTCCTCATCCCCAATCAAAACCAAGGGGGATTCATATCGTGCCGGAGATCCGTCTACTAGCCGCTGCGTTCTGGAAGCCGCTCTATTGCAGTCCTCGTAACAGCAAATTGCAGTAAGTTTTCTTACATTGTCAGCTCTTGCTAAAATATCACCCATGGGACCAAAAGTTTCACTTCTAAAATTAAGATCCAGTCCGGATATCAAAATATTATAATCTTTAGACAATAATTTTTCTATAACCTCAACTATCTTTCCTGAAAAAAAATGTGCTTCATCTATTGCTATCAATCCGGGCTTTGACCCGCTTTTTTCAATTATTCTTTCCGGGCTATTTTCATCAATAAACTGACAAGGAAAAGAAAGGTTTCCAAACCTAGTTTCTACCTCCTCGCTTCTGGTATCCAATTTAGGCTTTATAAGAGTAGACTCAATATCATTCATATAGCTCAACTTATCAACCTTATTTAGCAACTCCCTGGTTTTCCCGCTTCGCATTGGGCCGGTAAAAACCTCCAACTTGCCGGGGTTAAAGTGTGGATAATTAATCATTTAGTTTTGATTTAAAATTAAATTTTGTTTAATTATTGATAATACTCTCATAATGTCAATTCAATAAAGGTAAATAATAAACCTTTGCAAGCTTATTTATTTAGATAATTGATTAAATCTTCGGCCATCTTTTCTGCAATTAACTTATTGCCGATTGGATTTTTATGACAATCATCATAATAAATTGATTCTTCATAGTTAGTAAATATTTCAGTTAGATCTCTGACCGGTACTGACTCTTTTTTGCCTACAATTTGGCTAGTTTTCTTGTAATGTTTTAGATATTCCTCATAGTGATCATCATACAGCTTCTTTTCATTCTTGGATAGATGACTCTTGGTTGCCAAGGATGGTTGCCAGTAAAAAAATGGCTCAAAGTCAAAATCATTACTTATAGAATTAATAATCTCAACATTATGAAGGTAAGACTCCACTATCTCTTCATATTTTTCATCACCTTCGTATTTTTTGGATTTACGCGGTTCAAAATAACGAAAGGCTTCCTTATCCAAGTCGGTTTTCAGTAAAAAGCCCAACCTAGTTAACAAGGATGAATTCTCTACAACAAAGTCAAAAACATCTGCCGTGACATCGATTTCCGGCTTCCCCGGTTCATCTACTATTGAATCATTAGCCCCATCATAGAAAATAACTATATCCGGACTGGATTTTTCTAATACTTCTAAAAATAGGTTTCTTCCCTGCCTACTAACATACCCTAATTGGCCATAATTTTTAACTTCAACATCAAAACCCTCATCGCACATTATTTTCGATAAGTAAGATGGTATCGTTTGAGTATAGTCAACAAAGGATCCCCACATTGTTGAACCTCCGAAAGTAAAAATAACTATACTACCTTCCGTCTGGCTGCTGCATCTATTTTTAGTATCTCTGTAATTGGCATCATAACCTACATAAGGATTGTCTCGAGGATCTTCTATTTGCAATTTACCCTCAATGGTCTCATTGAGACTGATTAAATGCAAAAATTCCGCCAAAAGGAGAAAAAGGAAGAGAGCTCCCAAACCCATAATTATTTTTTTAAAAAAAATAATCTTACTTTTATTTTTTTGGGTGAAGATATAAAACCTGTTGTTATAAATATCCATATTATCTATATAGTATTTAAAATCCGGTTTCCATTTTCACTTCTCTTTATTTTAAAATTTTTCCTACCTATAACCTGACCACCTTCAGTTTGAATTGTTACTCGCCATAATCCGGGGTCTACATTGTAATAACTAAACCATCTGAACCCTATATCTCTACCCCCCTGGATGTTAAACGGGATTCTAGCTCTGGTCTCCCAGCCTCGTTGATCGGTCCTTTTTTGCCACTCATGAACTAAATTTAAATTCATACCACTTGGAGCGTTAATGGCGCTATAGAGATAAATCCTATCCCTTTCTGAGCTTATATGACGAACCTCCCTACCAACTCCAAAAAATCCTCCCGGCTCTTCTGTAATTACTCTATAGTTATCGTTTATTCGTTCAATGCTGTGGTAAACACCTATATCCTTTAAGGTGAGTGGAATCGGGGGTATTAAATTCTGAAAATAAAGTAGATTCATTATTATAAAAACACCGCCAACAACCCGCTTCAAAGTTTTCATTTCTTTTTTTACCGTCTTTGAGTATTTTGACAGATAATAAATAAAAGAAACAATTATGAGCAAAGACAAGATTCCGCTAATAAAAAATATACCCCAACCCAATCTTTTGGATATGTAAGGGAGGGCTAAATTAAGGTAAGAAAAAAGAGCAAAAAAGTAGGCTCCAATTTGAATTGATGGGCCTACATCGTATCTTCTGGCAATCTCATTACCCGCTAGAAGGCCTATAACCACTAGTAAAAATGGCCAGCTGGCAAAAAGAGATCCGGATTGAGAATAAAATATTAAAAAACCGCTAA
>CAYNQG010000020.1:0-9585 GCA_964399315.1 uncultured Candidatus Saccharibacteria bacterium | reverse complement strand
CACCTACGTGACCCTTAGGAGTTGAACTTTCAACAAAATTTCTAAATTCATCATTCTCCAAAATTCCTTCAGTCATTTTGGTTTTTATAAATCCGGGGGCAACTGCGTTGACTCTTATTCCGGTTTTAGCTAAATCAAGAGCTCCTGCGTGGGTAAGTTGAACTACACCACCTTTGGAAGCGCAATATGAAATAGCTCCGTTAAATCCAACTTTACCGAGAATAGAGCTCATATTAATTATTGATCCGTCTATATCCATATCATTCATTACGTTTGCCGCCTCTCTCATTCCGTACATAACACCGGATAGATTTACCCCGATTACCGACTCCCAGTCTTCATCGGTAACGTTAAGAATTGTTTTACTATCACCTATTCCGGCATTATTAACCATTACATCCAGTTTTCCGTATTTTTCTACTGTTTTGGAAACTAGATTGTTAACCTCCTTAGAGTTAGAAACATCACATTTTATATAAATAGCATCTTCGCCGTGCTCATCTAAAAAGCCTACATCATCATGAATGTCAGAAAAAACTACTTGTGCACCTTGATCTAAAAATTCTTCTCCTATTTTTTTACCGATCCCGGAAGCTCCTCCGGTTACGATAGCAACTTTGTTTTCAAGTCTCATATATTTTTTTATTATTTTTAAACTATTTTTAATTTTATCAGAAAAAATACGGCTGGCAAGTATTAATCAATTTCTTCAATCAATCTTTCTAAAAATAAAATGTTTTGACTGTAAGTTCCTCTATACTCCTCTCTATCTCCCAATCCTAAATCTTCCCAAACTACCGCTCTCTCCGCAATTGAGGGCAGTTCGCCGTCCGTAAACTCATAAAGTTCAAAAAGTGTATCCGCCAAAACTTCCTCCAACTCCTCTTCAGATATATCCTCGTCAACTTGTTGATTGCTTTCTTCGTCTGTTTTTATTTCTTTCGACTCTTGACCTTGATCATCTTCAATATCTTCATCTTTTTCCGAATCAACACCCTCTTCTTTTGCTATTCTTTCTTCTGCTATTCGTGCAAACAACTCTCTCCTTAACTCGGGAGTCTCAACATCTTGGCTAAAAACTCTTTCCTGAGAGCCGATTACAAAATAATTAAAAAAAATAATAGCTCCTCCGAAAGATATAAGTAATGAAAAAGATATAAAAATAAGCGGTTTTCTAGCCATTAACAGTGATATTTTTTCTATCTTCTTCCTTTTTTTTCTTCCTTTAAAACTCATGTTATTAATTATTTAAGTAGTAAGCCTCGACAATTGCATTCACCGAAACTTCCGACTCAATCCCTTCAAAGAACCCACCTCCTCCTTGAAAAAGAACTTCTATATTTCTGGTATTGAAAATATACCTTCCCGAATTCAGTTGATCGAAAAATGAGAAAGCGTTATCTGCCGATCCGTTAACCTGAAGTCTAAATTCAAGATAAGGCCAGGGGGCAGCTGATGTTCTGTTGCCGGTTTTGTTAATTTCTATATTTAAATTATTATCTTCAGATAATTCTTCTAAAAAGAGTATTGCTTGAACTGGACGATTAGCATTTATAAAGAGCCTCTCTATATCGTCACTCTTCCTCTTGATATCCGAACCGCTTTTTTCGTCCAAATTTTTGATTTTTTCCTTGCCGACAACAAAGTCCTCTTTTATTTCTAGATAATTCTCTGCCTCTTCTTTAAGTTCAGTAAAAAAAGTGGTGGTCAGAAAAATAGAGGCTATACCGGCAATAATTAACCCAAAAACAAAAATTAAGGAATTTTTATAAATTTTCTTCATCTATTTTAAATGTTACTGAAAAATCTATATCTTCGGGCTTAATCCAGCTATCTGAAGAAAATTCAACTTGATTAAAATTATCTTCAAGAGCAGTCTCCAGCTCAACTAAAGTCTGCCAGTTTTCAATATGCCCACTAATTAAAATTTGATAACCGTCATCTTGATTTAACTCAAAAGAGCTCAACATTATATCTTTCGGAATTTTCCTCTCAATCTTTTTAAATGTTTCTGAAAGAGAAACGCTCTTTTTTTCATGCTCATCTATCAACTGCATTCTTTGATTCACCAATTCAACCTCCTTGCTAATCTCAATTAGGTCAGTGATTTGATCTCGTTCAGTAGCTATATAATCAGCCTCTCTTCTTAAAATATTTACTCCATAATAGCTAGCTCCGAAGAAAGAAAAAGAGAGAAACAGTAAGAAAATAATAAAATGAAATACAATAGTTATAGTCACCTTCTTAACCCTTTCTCTGTATACTTTTTCTTTTTGGGATGGAGGTAAAAGATTTATCATTTTAAAATAATCTATCTTTTTTAAAATTCCTAAGCGCTAAGCCAAAAGCGGTTCCATAACGCAATCCGTCGCCGTCAATCATCTCTCTTGAGGTCTCGCTCAAATTAACGAAAGGATCTGCTTTTTTAACTTCAATTCCCAGCTTTCCGGAAAGGAAATCGGGTAATCCATTTAAGTTTGCTCCGCCACCACATAGAAGAACGCTCTCAATAGGATCCGGATTTTTTCCGGTTTGAGGAGTGAAGCCACAAGAATTGTAATAATCTATATGTTTTTGAATACTCTCTACGGTTTCTTCTAAAAACGGTAATAAAATTTTAGCTATTTCCGGTTTTTGGTCACTGTTGATGCCGTAACCTATCTTTAATTTATCGGCCTCTTTAAAAGATATATTCTTCTCCTTGGCAATTCTTTGAGTGAAGTCTCGAGAAGAAACCAAAAGATAACTGCTAAATATTATCACCCCTTTAGATAATATCGTCAATATAGTCTTTTCATCCCCGATATCAATCAGGAGGAGAGGGCCACACCCCTTCCTGTCCGCAACCAGAGATCTTACTGTAGAAATTGACTCTATTTCAGCAACAACCGGAAAAAGACCAGCTTTTTTGAGAGCAGATACATGAGGGTCAATAATTTTTTTAGGAAGAGCACTGATTAAAACCTGTAGACTCTCCCTCTTTTCTGAAATTATTTGAAAATCAAGATAAGTTTCATTAACGGATAGAGGAATAAAATCTTCTGCTTCATACTCAATAACATTTTTTAATTTACTTGATTTAACTTTCGGAATCTCAATTATTTGAAAAAATGATCTTTCCTCAGGTAGAGAGGTGGCAACATATGGAGTATCAAGATAACCTCGAACCAACCCTCTTATTTTAGAGGCTAAAAGATCTTCATCCTCAACCTTTCCCTTTTTTACTATTCCGGGATTCAGACTTCTCTTTCCGGCAGCGGACACCTTAAATTGACCACCTCTTTTGTCTATTTTTGCAAATTTTAAAGAGGAGTCAGAAATATCCAACCCGAAAAAATTTAATTCTGGATTTAAAGACTTGAACATGTCTTTAATATTAACAGATTTTTATTGTTTTTAATACACCTCTTCCCAGTGCCCCACTTCGATTACCGGTGAAAATATCGGATTAACGGGAGCCTCTCCGACAATATAGCCAAGTCCTAAAAGAAGAAGTTCATTGTCATAATTCATCTCAAATCCGCTCTGAATCGAGTGAAAATGAATTTGCCTACCGAGAATACCTCCATTTATTATTAGCTTTTCCGGAATTCCAACTAAATTAACCTTATCTCCGGCATAAATAGCTCCCTCTATTAGTGACTCTTCTCTTAGCGCATAGCTTCCAAATTTTATATCTTTTTTGGAAAGAAGACCGGACGGAGTGTTATCCGGACCGGAGACTTTAATATGGCTAAAGCCTCGGTCTCTCTGCCATTGCCGCCTCCAATCATCTCTCATTCCCACTTCTATACTTCCATCCGCAACCAAAGCTCCTCGAACATCAAGTTTTCTAGCTCCTCTCAGCTCTACGGATCCGGTAATATAAGTTACTTCGTTTCTTAAAATCAACTCTCCTTCTTTACCTACTTCCCATAGAAGCTGATTAAATTCCTCTCTTCCGAATATGCATTTTTCAGAACAGGTGTAAGCCGGCTGATCTTTTGGATTGCATGTTACTCTGCAACCCTCCTTATCTTCATCTCTTTCAGCTAAACTTTTAAAAGACAGTCCTCTCTGCGAATCAAAATCAACCACCGGCATAGAGACTTCATCGGGAGGACAGTCTAAACATTCTTCAGTGCAGTAATTTCTCGAACAGAGAGCGGTATACTCTTCCAGATCCGAACCTCCTACATTTTGAATATTTCCTGTTGCAAGTAATTTTCCTTGCAATTTTTCAGAATTCTCATCATTAAATAGTTTCAGCCTGGATCCGGACAAAATCAAAAGGTTGTGATTGGAAAAAATATTACCATCATTTATAACTAAATCGGAGCCATGAATTCTTATATTACTTCCGGCGCCACCGGTAAAAAGCGGGGATTCTTCCGTTGGTGAGTCAAGAGCCTTCGAAACCCTCACCTCAATTTCTCTTTTTGAAATGTTATTCATAAAAGGACTCTCTCCCACCGCGCGGATCTTCGCTTCCCCTGCTCGTATGTTTTGAACTTCCACTCTATAGGATCCCGTTTCAAAATCATCCCTACGTAGAGATTGAGACCAATAGTTACCATCGGAGTCGGGATTTAAGTCCGGATCGGTAAAACCCTTCCATTCATCATTGTTTTTTAGTTTTTTTATCGCCTCATTGACTCCTCCTTCGGCTAGATAATATGCTTTTTCGGAACCAATTACACTTCTGGTTATCTTGATCTCGGTTATCAGGGAATTTAAAAAATATCCGCTTAAAATCATTAAAATAGCGGCAACTATAAGAGCTATAATAACTATTGTACCTCTTTCTGATTTTTTACAAGTTTCTTCCATGAACCTTTTTTATTAGGTTTAAATCCCTACCCCCCTCCCTCAACCACAAAGAAACATGTATCAAGCCATCACTCCAAAAATAAACCCCTTCAACATGCTCGCTTATTATTCCAATTTCTAAAATGTCTCTCTCAAAAATCTCTCCGCCCAGCACTGTTGAGTTTTTAGGTAAATAATAATTTGGATCTCCAGGATAATAGTAGGCAAAAACCTCTCTCTTTAAATTTCCGCCCTCGCTATAATAACGAACATAATAATTAGAAGTATCAATCATATAATCTAAACCGGAATAGGAGTAATCTTCACTTAGCGGTTGTTGTAGATACACCCTTCCGGAATCCTCGTCAAAATCAACAATTTTTCGAATTTCTCCAACCAAGTCAATAGGTCCATCGGTTATTTTTAGATAACTGCCTCGATAAGCGCTGGAGGTGCCGTCAAAATCATTGTCAAGGATAACCTGGTTCCCTTCACCTCCTCGAAGAGACCCCTTTTCAATTAACTCTTCCAGGTGGCCGTCTTTAAAAACTATTTCTTCGGCTGCACCGCCCTCCTCCGGAAGAGAAGTAACAATTCTTTCTGCTTGCCTTATCTCTCGAGTCATCGCCCCCAAAGCAACTCGTCCATTTTGCATCAACTCCATTGATCTTCGACTTCTTCCATAGACACCATCTCCAAACATAATTACGCTCGATATAATCACAACTATCAGAGAAAAGACTGCAATTGAAATTATGGTCTCAATAAGAGTGAATCCTTTCATTTATTCGTAATTATGGTTTTTAACTCAACCTCCCTTCCTTGAGAAAGTTTAGGGATTACGGTTACCGACACCTTTTTCATTCCTCTAGCCTCACAATCACCACCTTGAAAACAAGTTACCTCCACTTCAATTCTATAATTTTCAAATCCCTCCAAATCATCAAAATCTCGAAGAGATGATCCCAGCTCAACTTGATCGTAGCGCCTAGAAATCAACTCCTCCATCTCTCCGGAGGCTAAAAAAAGCGCCGTATTACTTCTTTGAGTTGAATCTAAAATTCTAACCCCCATAGGAAAAGAGGTTAGTATGGATAGTATTCCAAAACTTAGAATAGTCAACCCGATTAAAGTTTCAATTAATGTTACTCCTTTCGACATCTATAAATCCCGATGGTTTAATAATAATTTCTTTTAAGTTGTTTTCTTTCCTGATTAACACTGAACCCGCCCTAAAAACGGCTCCGAAATTTGTAAATCTAACCTCCGAATACCCGTTAACATCTTTAATCTGAACTCCGGTTGAAAAGTGTTTTCGATCCAAAATCTCCTTTTCTGACCCATCTTTAACTATTAAATAACCGTTGTTGTTAAAGTCAAAATCAATTCCGTGTTTAATTTGCTGAGAAACAGAAAGCTCTTTTGCGTATCTCAGATCATCAATAAGCTCTCTGACTTCACCCGATTGATCAACCGCGCTTCTGTATCTGGAAAAAGCGGTAAAACCAAGACTTGTCGACAAAGCTATTAAGGCAATAACGATTACTATCTCTATCAAAGTAAACCCCTTTTTCATATTAAAGCATGTCCATTATCGAATATATCGGAGTGAGCATTGAAAAGGCAAAAAAACCGACTGCAACACCAACAACAATCATTAAAGCCGGCTCTATAACGGAGGTTAGGTTTTTCATAGCTGAAAAGACTTCTTCTTCTAAAAAATCAGCTGTTTTTTCCAGAACTTCGGAGGTGTTTCCCGTCTCTTCTCCAACTTCTATCATTTGGATCATGAGAAAAGAGAAGAGGTGCGAGTGAGGATTAAGGGCTTCTGACAATTTACTACCCTTTTTGATTGATTCCGCCGACGAGTTCAGCGCTTCTTTGAAGTGAACATTAGCCATGCTTTCGGCAATAATATCCAAGCTTTTAATGATTGAGATCCCGGAAGATAGCATCGAATTTAAGGTTCTAGCTGCTCGTGCAGAATTTATCTTTTTTACTACCCGGGAAACTATGGGGACTTTTAAAACCATCGTGTCAAAAATATATTTTCCTTTTGAAGTTTTTAAGGTAAATTTAAGACTAAAAAATATAGAAATTAAAATCAAAGGAATTAAAAACCAGTAAGCAGCCAAAAATTCACCCAATCCTATAAAAAATCTTGTCGTTATTGGCAGTTCGGCACCCATCGACTCGAAAGTATCAGAAA
This sequence comes from uncultured Candidatus Saccharibacteria bacterium, assembly GCA_964399315.1. GTDB lineage: Bacteria > Patescibacteriota > Minisyncoccia > Minisyncoccales > PWPS01 > PWPS01. Next base: position 2,588 of record CAYNQG010000020.1, on the reverse strand, counting down.
GCATCGGAACCACGAATATAAGCATCACTATCCCGACAACAATCATCGCGACCGCAATTACGGCCGGGTATACCAACGCTCCCTTGACTTCCGATTTTAACTGATCTTCTTTTTCAAATTGATTAATTAAAATTCCGAGATTTTCTTCAAGTTTTCCGGTTTCTTCAGACAGTCTAAGAACATTAATGAACATTTTTGAAAACTCATCGGGATACTTACCCATTGCTTGCGACAGAGTTTCTCCTTTTTGAATATCTTCTCTAACGGCAAGAAGAATACTTCTTAATTTTTCATTTTTTATCTGCTTCGCAATTGTCCGTAATGATCTTGATAAAGACAATCCGCCCGAAAGCATCATTCTTAAGTTTCTCAAAAAAAATATCTTGTCCTGAAGGGAGATTCCTCCGAAAAAGAAACCTCCCTCTTTTTTAACCTCTTCCGCCTCTATCAAAAATAAACCCTCTTCTCTGAGTTTATCAGCTAATTTTTTTTTGCTCTCAGCTTTAGCAATATCGGTAACGTCCCCCTCTCGCTCTTTTGATTTTGCCGTATAGTAATATTGTGGCATTTTATTCCGTCAATACTCTTAAAACTTCTTCAATAGATGTTATTCCTTGAGCGGCTTTTACAATTCCGTCTTCAAGCATGGTTACCATTCCTTCTTGTTTAGCCTTTTCCTTTATTGTGTCAGCGTCAGACTGATCACCGATCATTTTTTTGATAGCATCGGAAACTTCCAAAACTTCAAAAGCAGCTACACGCCCCTTATAACCCTCCGGGGATTCTTCCGTCTCCTTCGGCTTATAAAACTCCACATCATTTAACCTCTGACCGCTTTCTATAATATCTCTTTTTTTAAGTATCGATTCAATTCTGTCTAGATCACAATGCTTCTCCAGAGCCGAAAGCTGACTTTTGTCCAGATGATACCCCTCCTTTGACGAGTCATCTAAAACCCTGAGCAGTCTTTGGGCTATAACTATATTTACCGTAGATGAAACCAGAAAAGGTTCCACTCCCATATCAATAAGTCTGGAGGCAGCTCCTGCTGCGCTGGTAGTGTGTAATGTAGATAAAACCAAATGGCCGGTTAGAGCGGCATTTGTAGCTAACTTAGCAGTTTCTCCATCTCTTATTTCTCCAACCATTAAAATATCCGGATCCTGCCTGACAAGAGACCGCAACCCGGAAGCAAAAGTAAATCCTATTTCGGGAGCTACCTGAGTTTGGTTTATGCGATCAACTTGATACTCTATTGGATCTTCAATGGTTGAAATATTTACTCTGGGAGTGTTGAGTTTCCCCAAAACGGAATAAAGTGTAGTGGTTTTTCCGGATCCGGTTGGCCCGGTTACAAGAATCATCCCCGATCTCTTTTTAATAGTTTTTTTTATTCTATCAAGTGAAACTCCTTGCAGGCCAATTTCATTCAATTCCATCGAATCATTCTTTTCCGGAAGAAGTCTCATTACAATTTTTTCCCCCCCGGATACGGGTAATATCGAAACTCTAAGTGAATATTTATACTTTTTATTTTCAACTTTAAATCTTCCATCTTGAGGCAATCTATGCTGGTCAAGTTTAAGATCGGATAAAACCTTTATCCTGGCAACAACTCCGGGATAAATCTTTATCGGAAGCTTCATTTTATCCCATAGAATTCCATCTATCCTGTATCGAACTACAAGCTCGTCGTCCTGAGGCTCTATATGTATGTCCGAGGTCCGTTCTAGAATTGCATGCTTGATTATTATATCAACAATTTTAATCACCGGCAGCTCCTTAGCCGCCTTTTCCAGATCACCGTCATCCTCCCCCTTCCCCTCTCCCTCTTCTATTACTCTAATCTTATCTCCATCACCAGACTTCACAATCCTATCAACCTCATCTTCTAGACTTTGCTGGTATTGCTTTAAAACTCGCTCAACTCCCTCGCTAGTGGTAAGGCGAGGAGATACAGAAAGGCCGGTTGATTTTTTAATCTTCTCAATCACCTCCAAATTTCCCGGATCAGTCATAGCCACTTCTAAAGAATTACCCCTTACCTTAAGAGGAGCTACTCTGTTTGCTCTTGCAAAATTTTCTGAAATCAGATCCAGAGCCTCCGGATCAGCTCCCTTATCTTCTAGACTTACAAAGGGGATGCCTAAAATATGAGCTTTAACGCGAGCTATCTTCTCTCTCCTCAAAAGTCCTTCAGATACTATTAAGTCTTCAATTTTTTGGTTTTTTCTTTGCGCTTCACTGTCAATCTTTTCAACCTCTTCAAGCGACAAGAGGTCAAGATCGACAAGAAATGATTTTAGTTTTTCTTTTTCTACTTCCATATTGGTTAATTTTACAATAAAAGTAAAAAAATATAAACTTGAAAAAAATATTTAAACCAGCATAATATAAAATCTTAACTGAAACTAATTAATTTCAGTAAAAAACCACCCCATAGTAGGGGTGGTTCAAGTTTAGCTAAGTTTAAAATTAAGCAAGCATAGACTCAACAAACCAGATCTTTAGACTATAGTAATCCACATGCTCTTCCATCTCTCCAACAACTTGAAAGTCTCCATCTTCATCAGCTGTGTTTCTAATTT
>CAYNQG010000019.1:0-9985 GCA_964399315.1 uncultured Candidatus Saccharibacteria bacterium | reverse complement strand
CAATAACGCTATTATCCGGATTTCTACCGGTGGCAAAAGCGTTGGGCTGACTTTCATGTAAAATATAAAGTTCGGGCATCGGCATACCTTCCGCCATTGTTAAGTTCTCCACTATTCTGACGTACTCCGGATAATCTTTTTTATCTATCTTTTCTGCGTTGGACATCTTGAGTACCAGCTTGTCAGAATAAAAATAAGAGTAAAAGCTAGAAATTATGCTGATTGCCAGCGCAAACCAGAAAAAGAAATAGCTTCCGGTGTAATAAGAAATACCCCACCCTACGGCAACTACAAAAAGCGACATCCCGGTCAGGTAGAGCCAGGTTTTTAAAATGTTAGCCTCTTTTTCTCCGTAAAATGTGGCCATTTATTTAAAGCTTACTTCTACATTCTCCCTTTCTTCTTCTTCCGCTTCAAAGTAACTCTTTTTGTTGTAGTTCAAAATTCCGGCAATAAAGTTATACGGAATAACCTGAATTTTAGTGTTGAAGGCTTTAACGTTTCTGTTGTAGAATCTTCTTGCTGATTGAATCTTGTCTTCCGTATCCCTTATCTCTCTTTGTAATTCCAAAAAGTTTTCCGAAGCTTTAAGGTCGGGGTAATCTTCGGATACGGCAAAAAGAGATTTTAAAGTTCCCATCAGTTGATTTTCCGCCTTCTGAATCTCATCAGGAGTTCCTTTTTGAGTTGCGGTTAAGGCTCTCTCCCTAGCGGCGGCGATCTCTTCAAAAAGCTCTTTTTCATGAGAAGCGTACCCCTTTACCGTCTCTACCAAGTTGGGAATAAGGTCGTGCCTTCTTTTTAGTTGAGTGTCTATATCCGCCCAAGCCTCCTCTACTCTGTTTTGGAGAACAATTAATCTGTTGTAGAGAAATATAGCTAAAACGGCAACTATAACTATTATAGCCAGTATTGTTATTATTGGGTCCATATTTTTAACTTATTAGTTTGTAATCTACTTTCTATTATAGCTCAAATAACAAAAAAACTAAACACAACTAGCTTCTAATCAAAAAATCATAAATCTCTTCCGGACTGTCAGCTATATAATCGGGCCCGACCTTTTTAAGCTCATCAAAGTTTGATAGCCCCCAAGTAACTCCTATTGATTTGAGGCCCACCTTTTTAGCGTCTAAAATATCATCCTTTTGATCCCCTATATAAACAACCCTCCCTTTTTCTGCTCCCGCTATTTTTACTGCCTTTTCCAACTTTCTCACTTTTCTTCTCAAAAAAAAGTTACCATAAACAAAGCTTAGCAGATTCAAGTCATTACTTTTCATAAACTTTTCAACCGTTTTCTTTTTATTGTTAGTTACTATACCTAATTCAAAGCCATCTTTTTGAAGATCTCTCAAAAGAGACTCCACCCCTTCAAAAACAGCAACTCGGTCAATTTTCTTTTTTAATCTTTTTTGTATCTTGAACGCTGCCCATGCCATCTTTATCCTGGACATGTTTAGCTCTTTCAAAAATTTAGAAACCCCCACCTTTTCAATTTGACCCACTTCCTTTTCCGAAATTCCGACTTCTTTGAGTTCTTTTTTAACCTCGTAATAGATGAAAGGAATGCTATCGGCCACAGTTCCGTCAAAGTCAAAAATAACTACTTTTACATTATTCATATCATTTTATTATATTCAAATTAATTATTGTTAAAATAATATTTCTGTCAATGATCATCCATTTATTTTTTATATAAAAAAAGAGGTGGCTTTTGCCACCTCGGAAAACACCTTAAAGTCTACTCCTTAACTTCTCCTGCTTGTTCATTATTTCTAGATCCAAATCATGCAACTTAGCTTTTAGCTTTTTCTTTCTATCTTCGGAAAGCTCTTCACTTTCCAATTCCTCTTCTAACCTGCTCTTTCTTTCAACCTCTTCTGCATACTCTTTATTTAACTCCCTAACTACAGGATCAAAACTAGAATCTAACATTTTTTTACCTCCTTTTTATTTTTAAAGAACCTGCCTACTGAGTGATTCTTGCCTCTTTAACTCCTCATCTACTCTTCCGAGCTCTTTTCGCAAACTGGACTCTTCTTCATCGCTTAGAATCCATCCGAAACTGAGCTTTTCCTCCAGATTATTCTTCTCTCTCTTTAGCGCCTCTCTTCTTAAGTAAGACTCTTTTTGAGCATCTTTGGATATATCAGCCATTTTTAACCCCCCTCTTTAAGATGTTCCGGTTTTTTAACCGGGCCTTAAAGATAAACCTACAAAGCGCGATTAAAAAATCCTCCTTTTAGGGAGGTTGAAACTTCTCAAATTATTTAAACAATTAGATCAACCTCCCCGATATCTGATCGGTAATAAGGAAAAATTTAGAATAGACAGTTGTCGGGTTGATCTTTTTCATGTTGCTACAAGTATAATAATAAAATATATTTTGTCAATACCTCCGTAGCTTGGCAGGTAAAAAATTGAATTATATCCTAATTTTTTATAGAATTAACTAAAAAAAGAATCAATATGCAAAAGAAAATTAAAATTGCTATGGGTCAACTTTTAGTTGAGGGGGGAGAGCCCGACAGAAACTTGAGGCGTGCTGAAAAAATGATTACCGAAGCAGCTCAGAAAAAGGCTGATTTAATTTTACTCCCCGAAACTATAGACTTTGCATGGACTCACCCATCACTAAAAAATGAAGGACTTCCCATTCCGGGCAAATTCAGTAACTTTTTTACTTCTTTAGCAGAGAAAAACAATATCCATATTTGTGTTGGCTTGACTGAAAAAGTGGATGGTGGATTTTTTAACACCGCCCTACTAATAGACAGGTCCGGAAAAATAATACTGAAACACCGAAAAATTAACCTGCTCGACGTTGAGCAACCCTTCTACAAGGTTGGGTCAAAGTTAGAAGTAAAAAACACTGAACTGGGAAAAGTAGGGTTAAATATTTGTGCTGATAATTACAAAAACTCAACTCATATAGGAAAAACCTTGGGTCATATGGGAGCAGATATAATTCTATCGCCCTCCGCATGGACTGTTGATCATTATATAACCGAAGCGGATAACCCGTACAAAGACAAGTGGGAAGCTCCCTTAAAGTATATAGCTGAGATGTTCGAAATTCCCGTAATTTCCGTGACTAGTGTAGGTTATATAGTCGGAGGACCATATGAAGGTAAAAAGCAAATCGGTTGCTCTCTAGCTGTTGATGAGAACGGAATAATTGAAAAATCAGAATTTAATGAATTTGCCGGCAATTTATCAATTATCGACGTTCAGCTAAATAAAAGAAATGAAAAAGGAACCGATTTACTAAAAAAAATAGAAGAAAAAGGATTTAAACCCGAATTAAAATTATGGAAAAAAATGAAAAAAAAATAAGGTACTGTACGCGCTGCCCTCAGGACACCACCATACCCGGAATAGAATTCGACGAAAAAGGTGTCTGCAACTATTGTCACTTATATGACAAGATGGAAGAGATGTACCCTACAGGGAAAAAAGGAGAAAGAAAATTAAAAAAAATCTTTGGCAAGGCCAAAGAGAGATCAAAAAATAAAAAATATGATTGTGTAATCGGCATCAGCGGAGGAAGGGATAGCACATACCTTCTCTACAAGGCAGTTAAAGAGTGGGGTCTCTCCCCTATTGCAGTTCACTTTAATGACGGCTTTGATAATCCGGTAGCCGGAGAAAACATGCTTAATGCTTGTAAAAAATTAGGGGTGGAGCTGAGAACGATAACATCCGATTGGCGCGAAGCCAAAGATCTAAAAATAACCTTTTTGAAGGCATCGGTTCCTGAACTCAATCTGGGAACCGATATCGGTATTGCCTCATCCTTATACGGTGTAGCGCATAAGGAGGGAATAAAAACGATACTCATCGGCCAATCATTTCGCACCGAGGGAACCAAACCGATATCGTGGTCCTATTTTGATGGAGACTATCTAAGAAATGTTCAAAAAAAACTTGGAGAAGTAGAATTGTCCGAATGGGAGCCCGATAACCCGGGATTTAATCTGGGGGTAAAAGAGCTTTTTTACTACACCGCGGTTAAGGGGATAAAAAGCTACACCCCCTTTTACTACACTGACTATATTCGCGACGAGGCAGAAGAAATAATTAAAGAGGAGCTGGATTGGGAGTATCCGGGAGCTCATTATTTTGATGACCTCTATCACAGCTTAATAAAATATGTAACCAGAAAAAAGTTTAAGTTTGACCTTAATCTAAACAGTGATGCCGCGCTGGTAAGATCGGGGCAAATGAGCAGAAAGGAAGCCTTAAAAAGAGCGCATTCCATTTATAAAATAGAAGACCCAAAAATAATAGATCTTTGCATTAAAAGACTGGGTATAACCCGCGACGAATTTGAAGAATATATGGAAATTCCTCCAAAGAGGTTTTACAGCTACAAAACCAATTACCCCCTTCTTAAAAAATTAAAGCTACCCGTTTGGATAGCTTCAAGGCTTAATCTCGTTCCCAAGGTAACTTACGATAAGTATTTCAACTGCGGAATTTAACTCAAGAAAAACAATTTTTGCAAATATCACGATCGGGCCTCCTCTTAAGGAGGTCTTTTTTGGTTTTTTTAAATTCATCTCCATTCCAAATATCTAAAATCGAACCGTCCTTAACGTTTCCAAATTTATTTGCTGAAAAATAATCGTCAAAGCATAAAATAACTTCGCCCTCCGAATCAATAGTAAGCTGCAGAGAAGGGAATATGCAACCGTATTTAACCTCCTTTTTATCAACCTCAACCAACCCCCCTCTATTAGATAAAATGTAATCCTCAAGATCTTTTTTAAAGACAGTATTTTTATCCGAAACAAAACCCTTAAGGCGATGAAAATTTTTCTCATAGTCACCATGCAGAGAAATTATAATAAGAACCCCTAATTCAGTTAAATTTTTGTATTTTTGAGGGTCTAAATAATCACCATTAGTGTATATTATAATTTTTGAATCGGGTAGCTTTTTGCGAGTGTGTTCAATGTAGGACAATAAATTATCTGTAGCCAATGGTTCGTAATAGCCGGTAAAGCAAACTTTTTCCGAATAGTTTATCTCTTTTAATTGAGAAATTATCCTTTCAAAGGTATCAAAACTCATCTCCCCCCGATCAAGATCTCCATATTTACTTTTAGGGCAATAAGAGCAGCTTCGATTACAATCCCGGTTAAGTTCTATATTTACAAAATTAAAAAGACCCGGTTTTCCGTATTTAAATAAGTTTTTAATCTTAACAAGAAGAAGGTAAGACTTCGCCAGAAAGGTGCGCAACCTTCCGTTGGTTTTTTTTGAATGCCAAACTATAAAAGAGTCTATTAAGTTCATTTTAGTGAATTTATCGCCTTAGAAATCTTAACTACATCTTTGTCTTTTAATCTGTGATGTAGAGGGAGTTGAATTATTCCATTGTAAACACTCAACGAGTTTTTAAAGCGGTCATCTTTTTCACAAACCCCCATAACTTCATCTCTAATTGCACTATCGATGCCCAACGAATAAAGTTCATCTTTTATTTTTTTACTATCCCCTTCCAGTGTTAGAGCTAAAAAGTATTTTGACCAAACGGATTCTTCTCCCCTAGGCCTTTTCTTCCATAAATCGGGGTTTAAATTCTCCTCATAAATCTCTACTTTTTCATCAATTGCTTTCTGTTTTTCTTCAAAAGATTCAAGCTCGAGACACCCTAAAAAAGATAAAAAAGTTGATAATTTTTGTCTTTTCCAATTTTTAAAATAAGAGTTATGAACCCGTTTAATTTTTTCTTTTACCCTCTTGTTTTCTAGAAGTCGATTTAACAATCTAATAAGTGGAGTCTTTAAGGTTGTAAGTAAAAAGTAATAATAAAAAACTTTTTTCAAAACTGATATTCGTCCCGGTAGCTGGTAATTTTGCTCATAGTCAGCCTTCATCCGGGAAAAATATTGCTGATTATTGACAAGCAACATACCGCCCTCTAAAGTGCTGAGAGTTTTTATGTAGTTAAAACTAAAAAGGGAAAAATCTCCAAACAAACCGGCTTTAGCCCTCTCTTTTGATCCGAAGGCATGAGCAGAATCCTCAATAATAAAAATATCTTTCTTTCTCTTCTTAACTTCACTCACAAAGCTTTCCGCATTCTGCATAACCCCGAACATGTGCGTTAAAATAACAAATCGTGTGTTACTATTGATCTTTTCTAAAACTTGATTCTTATCAATTGATAATGTTTGAGGGTCGATATCACAAAATACCGGAACCAACCCCTTTGATTTAATAATCGGAATCAACACGGGAAGATAATAATTGGGAACAATAACCTCATCCCCTCTTTCGAAATCAACATTGTCAAAAATTAGATGAAAAGATTGTCTGCCTCCTCCCAAAAGAAAGAGTTTTTCATTTGAAAAATAATCAGCAAGCCCTTCCTTGAAATCAACTCTAAAATTTTTTTTCGATTCGAAAATCCACCTAAAAATGGATTTTGTCAGACCATTATATAATCTTATATCTCTTCTAGGAATCATTTTTAATTATGAAATTACCAATTGCTAAAACGTCTAAATTAGTCTTTAAAAAGCTTTTAATCGCCTGCTCGGGGTTAGAGACAATAGGTTCACCGTGAGCATTGAAGCTGGTATTTATAATAGCCGGCAATCCGGTTATTTTATTGTATTCATCCAATATTTTGTAGAAGCTATAATTGTCATCTTTCGATATAACTTGCGGTCGAGCTGTTTTGTCCACATGGACTGCAGCCGGACACTTTTCTTTCATGTGGTCAGTAACATCAAATGAGATATTCATAAACTTATAGGTTAGCTCAGCGCCTTTACTGCCTACTAAACACTCATCAACACATCTGTCAATTATAACCGGTGCAAAAGGCATGAATTCAGTTCGATCTAACTTTTTATTCAACGAATTGTTAATCGATGAATCAGTTGCTTGGGTTAAAATACTTCGATTGCCTAAAGCTCGTGGTCCGTACTCCATTGAACCATTGAATCTTGCCACTACCAATCCGTCAGCAAGAAATCTAGCGACTCTTACCTCTAAATCATCAACCTTCTCATACTCAAGGTTAGCCTTTTTTAGCTCTCCTTCAATTTCATCATCCGAAAAAGAAGGTCCTAAGTTGACATCAGTTAAAACCTGTCTCTTTTTAACCTCGCTAAGAATTGAGCCATGTGAAAGGCCGGCATCACTCATGGCCGGATAGATATAAATACCATCAACCTGGTCAAGTTCGTTAATTCTCTGATTGAGCTTCACATTGGCAGTAACTCCGCCGGCTAAAGCAACATTGCTGTGACCGGTCTCTTTTAGGTAATGTTTTATTAACTGACATATATATTTTTCCGTATTACTTTGAACCCAGGCTGCGATATCCTTCTTTTTCTTTCCTTGTAGCTTCTTCTTTAGCTCCTTTATCCCTTTTCGACCATAACTACCGGTATATTTCAAATCCATTTCGCTAGTTAGTTCGAAAGGAAAGTTTAGAGATATATTGCTCTCATCACCAAGAGCCGCCAGACCAGTTATCTTTCCTTCGTGTCGGTGCTCTTTATAACCACATAAAACCGTTATCAAGGAATAGAAGAGGCCAAAAGAATCTAATCCGTCAGCTTTGAACACCTCTTCAAAATTTCCATCTTTAACAGAATATATTTTGCTGGAATACCCATCTCCAAAACCGTCAAATGTTGCTACTAAGCTACTTTTAAATTCAGAACAATAATAAGCTGAGCAAGCATGACTAAAGTGATGATCCTTTAACTTTAAAGGCTTATCTTTCAACTCTTCCGGCAACTTTCTTCTAATCATTTTTTCCGATAAATACTCCAACACCGAAGCTGTTTTCGATTCCGGCTTTATTCTGGTATTTACCTTTAATCCATACTCCAAAAAATCAATAAATCTTTCCGTTAATTGCCCTCTTTTTGCTTCGTACTTATCAATCTTTTCTATTCGAGGAAATGCCCTGGTTATTATGGTTGGGGTCAACACCCCTCCTATGGTTATCAAGTCAACTTCATTAGGGTTGAATTCATCCAAAAAATATTTCAGTGACTCCTCAGGAAAGCCTCCTTGAATCTTTTTTCTTGTAAATCGCTCCTCATTAACAGCCATTAACAGCTTGTCATCTTGAAGGTAGGCTATTCCCGAATCGGTGATAGTGTCAGTTATTCCTAATATATTCATCTTATTTTATTTAATTCACTTTATTAAATATATCAGAAAAATAGAATTTATTAAAATAAAAGCACCCTTTTTAGGGTGCTTAAGTGTTAAATTCTTAGATAAGCATCTCGAAGATGATAGATGCTACCCGTTTTTTTATTTCCGTCCAAAAGATTGAGGTAGTTAAAAGTAACACCGCCAAAATTTATCTTATTCCCGGTCGGAATGCTTGCCTCGCCTATATCCAAGCCCCACCCCTCAATTAGATCGGAGTGAAAATTTAAAAACTTAACCTTGGCAAGCTTCAAGTCATTAAGAAAAACATCACTACTGTATCCGTTTACCTCAATCTCAATTCCGTTCAAACTATCCATTATTATGCCGGCCTTGAATTCGCCACAGATGTAAATATCACCAAAATCAACCTTTCTAAAGTCTAAAAAATTAGCTCTACCGACAATTCTAATCTTTCCCGCTCTAATATTTTCAAGAACTATTTTTCCTGAAATTTCACAATTAATAATCTCTACTACCTCCAAATCAACTCCCGCTCCATGAATGAAAAGATCTCCGTTAACTACCGTATCAACAATTTTTATCCTGGAACTTTTTCCGAAGCTTGCATTAAAAAGATTAAATTCAACATCATTTAGATTTAAGCCGTCCCAGCAAAAAGAATCACCGGACTCAACCTCTATTTCAACACTACTCCCCGTTTCAAAATCAATTTCTTCACTAGGTAGAACAAACTCCAATTTGTTTTTCATAAAACTACCTCCTTTAGATTTTTAAAGTTCAAAATTGTAAATATTTATACACTATAATGTAATTGATGTCAACTTTTAAAAATGCTTACTATTGCTATATTGTAATAAGGAGGGGTTTTATGAGTGCGGGATTTCAAATTTTAATAATTTCTTTTTTAGTTACCTTGCTGGCTTCTCTTTTAGGGATAATAGGGTCATTTTTAATCGATTAAGGATCGACAAAAGTCGATCCTTTTTTATTAAAAAACCCCTTTTTAAAGGGGTTGCAGATCTTTTTGGACTGCAGAAAAGGCAGAGTTGATTATTTTTTTCTCCTTCGCTATATCGCAACCAACACTCTTTCTATTGCTAACCTCTCTTCTCAGTCTTATAACCAAGCACTTAACCTCCATGGTCTCAAGATTGTATCGACTAGCTATACTCTCCACTCTTTTGTTTGTTATTCTCTCATTCCGCTTAACGCAATCTCTAATCTCTTTCAGTGCTTCTAATTTTTTCTTACCCATTCTACCCCCTCCTTTTTTTTATAATCTCACAAAATAACTAAAATGTCAATAATTTATCAGGGCTAAAATCGTCTCTCAATTCTTCTATCACCTCCTGCCTGTCTTCTCTAATCCATACAAAATGAGTCTTTCTATATTTTCTTTTCTGGTCTGTTCTAATAACATTAGTTGTTATATCAACTCTTTTATACCCGTTACCGATTAAAAAAGAATCCATTTTTTTTCTAGATTCAACTCTCATTTCGCTTTCCGGCTCATAAAATAATTCAGTATCTATATAGACGTTATTTTTACTAGTCGCCTCTTCCAAAACATCATCAAAATTCGCCTCTATTATTTTATAACCTTTGAATTCACCAACCTCGCCGCCGGCCCAATACCCGTGACCAATATTATTACCTCCGGAAAGTAGTTCGTGAGAAGAGAAAACATCCTTATGTTGAGTCGTAAATAAGAGGGAGTTGTAGAAGGCATAATTTTGTGGTTGAAAAAGGTAGATATTATCAAAATTATGACCGCGTAATGCATGTCCAATGTGGTAATCACTTAAATAAAAGTTATAACTCTTTTTAG
>CAYNQG010000018.1:0-10082 GCA_964399315.1 uncultured Candidatus Saccharibacteria bacterium | reverse complement strand
TTAACCATCTCCACCCAGTTTGAATAAGCCGGACCTGATTTTAAACTTAAAATCTCTTCCTCCTTTTCGCTTAATCTGTATTCTCCCTCTCTAAAGTTGCTCTTTAAGAAGTTTTTATAATCGGATAGCTTGTCGGAACTTAAAAATTCTCCTTGCTTTTGCTTACCGGTCTTTGCAATTTTTAATTCAAAAAACCGTAATTTATTTGCAATAACCTTGGAAAACTCTTCAATCTTTTTTGATTTGGCTTGTAGGTTGCTATCACTCTGATTTAGTGATTTTTTTAAAAAATAATAATATCCTATTCGTCCGGAAGTTCCATAATTAGCCATTAAATCCTCATAATCATCAAGAGCCTCTTTTAGAACTGAATCACTTTTTAAGAAGTCTTCCTCTTTCCATTTCTCAACAAAACTATTTACTTGTTTTTCAACTAACTTCTTCTCTTTTTCCATACCTTTCAAACTATCTTCGTTTAAGAGGAGAGAAAAATCCCATTTTGTTTGCTTGTTATCCATCTGTTATTTAAGTTAAACTTTTTCTATTCTTTCCCTGAAGAGTTTAATCAATTTTTTAGTAACATCCCCAACCCGGCCATTTCCAATTTCAATACTATCGATTCTCACAACCGGCAAAACCTCTTTGTTGGTAGCTGTTAGAAATGCCTCGTCAGCCTCTTCTAATTCCGATACTTCAATTTCTCTTCTAACAACTTCAAAGCTATCTTGAGCTAATTCAATAACAAACTCTCTTGTTGTTCCTTTTAGCACACCTTCTTTGGGGGTGATCAATTTTCCATCTTTTACTATAAAAAAGCTACTGGTTACACTCTCTAACACTTTTCCGCCGCTAACATACAAAAAATCAAACTTATCTTTCTCTTCCAGTTCCGCTCGCTTTGAAATTGGTAGAATATAATTTGTATATTTTACCTCCGGAAGTATCCTTTGATGCTCTAAAGTTATAAGTTCTACACCTTGCTCATAGTATTCCTCAGGTAAAGACTTTGGCTTTTCACATAAAACCATAAAGGTGGGATTTTGAGGGTCATAACCGGTGTGTGAAGTGACTCTACCCCCGGTTACAACAACTCTTATCGAGCAGTTTTCCATCCCGTTTCTCTTCTTCAAATTTTGAGCGATTTTTTTAATCTCCTTCCTGTTGTATGGAATTTCTATATTCATAATCTCCGAAGAATTGAAAAGCCTATCCATATGCTGGTTAAACCGAAAAATCTTTTCGTTGTAAGTTCTCATAAACTCAAAAAATCCATACCCTCTCAAAACACCTATATTATCGGGCCTAATTTGAGGATCTTCTAAATTTTTATATTGACCATTTATAAAATAAATATCTTCCATATACTCAACCTATAGAATTTCCTCTAAAAATTTTAATGCTATTTTAGACCACTCCTCAACTTCGGTATCTTCATTAGCAACAACTTCTTTTAGTTCGGACAATTCCCTGAAATTCTCGTTAGTTATTTCACTATCACCGGCCTTGGCAGAACCATTAATTTTTACCATGTATAAAATTCCAAAATGAACCCTGCCGACACTATCGGAGTCATCGTTTATATATCCTAAAACTTCAATTTCCTCAATCTCCCCATCAACAGAAATCTCTTCATTCAACTCTCTCAGAACACTGGTTTTTATCGGATTTTTAGCCTCATCATCAATCTTATCAACGTGCCCTCCGACTCCCCAGGACCACTTTCCCTGCAATCTCTTTTCAGTATACTCATCATCCTTTGAAGCTCTCTGATAGGCGAAAACTCTCCCTTCTTGGTCAACTAAAACGGAATATCCGATAGGCTGCTTTAAGCTTTCGTCCTTTTCCGCCTCACCTCTTTTTACATACTCGTAATTATTTAAAATTACTTTTTGAAAATCTTTCTTTTTAGCCTCTTTGAAGCCTTGAAAACTTTCCTCAAAAAGATCTTCTCTTTTAACAGCCATTATAAGTTCGTTGTACTTTTCTTTATTCATCTTTACTTTTATTAATTTTTAACTGATCAGTTATTATTTTAACCTTCTCGTCCCTTTTTATTCTTTGGTAAAAATCCTTAGCTTCCGAGAGAGGCAGGATGGGTAAATCCAATCCCCTCCACTCTAAAAATTTAACTTTGTTGAGTTTCTCCAAATTGCTATCCCCATAAGAGTTAATCTCCACCCTCTTATCCTTAACGCTCAGAACAAGATTTCTTCCTTCAAACTTTTCTCCGAATTTATCCTCTATAATAAAATCGTTAAAGATGGAGCGGAAGACATCCAAGCCCTTATCATCGACGGCAATATCTAAGTCATTGGGATGAACTTTTACTCCCTGAATAAGTAAATTGACGCTACCGTCAAGTCGCCAATCAACCTCAACTCCTTCCAATTCATCTAAAATGAAGTTTAGTAGCCTGTAAACTTCTTTGCTTTTCATGGTTTTTCTGGTAGTTAGAATTGAAAACCTCCCCACCGGGAGGTTTTTAAAATTCTTAATTATCTCTTCTTAATCTCTGTTAATTCTGATAATTTCATAAATTGCAAAGAGCATAAATCCAGCCCCTAGACCTATAAAAAGCCCGGCAACCAGCTCATTGAAAAGAAATCCAAATCCGAGTCCGGATAAAACACCGGCCGGAATGAAAAGCCCCCCGGGAGAATCATCCTCTCTTATCTCTTTACGAATTCTATCCATTAAGTCGACTTTTATCTCTTCTTTTAAATTTTCTTCTTTTTCTTTTTCCATAATTTTATTTTATTTAACCCTTTTGATAATTATACTATTTGTTGATAAAAATAAAAGCTACCCGATGCTCCCATAGACATTCTTAAGGTTATTTTCCGACTTTTTTAATAATTCTTTTTCCAAAGGCGAAATATTAAGATTAAATCTTTTCTCTATTCCTCCTCCACCCAAAACCACCGGCAAGCTTAAGGCGATACCTTCAACTCCACAACTTCCTTGTGGATCGTGAGAAACGGGCAAAACTTTTTTCTTATTAAAAAGTATTGCTTCCACTATTTGAGTAGCTCCGGCCGAAATCGCATAATAAGTTGATTTTTTGCCACCAATTATGGAATAAGCGGCATTTTTAGCCCGCTTAAAGATGCTTTCTTTTTCTTCTTCGGTTAAATGGGTAAATTCACCCAAGCTCACATTTCCTATTGTAGCCGTAGACCAGAGAGGCAGTTCACTATCACCGTGTTCACCAACTATATAGGCATGAATGCTTTGCGGGTTAATCTCTAACTTTTGACTTAGAAGAACCCTGAATCTAGCCGAGTCCAAAACGGTTCCCGATCCTATTATTTGATCCGCTTTGTCCGGATACTCTTCAATTGCTCTATAGGTTAATATGTCCAACGGATTTGTGAGCATGAGCAGAATTGCATCCGGATTATTTTTAAAAACTTTTCCAATAACTTCATCAATTATTTCTTTATTGTCCTCAATCAAATCCAGTCTTGTTTCTCCCGGCTCTTGGGAGGATCCGCAAGCGATTATGACCATTTTACTGTCTTTAACATCTTTGTACGTCCCCTTTTTAATTTTAGTATACCCCCAAAAAGGAACCGAATGTTGTAAATCCATAATCTCCGCCTCAACAAGCTTTTCATTAATGTCAATGAGAGCAATTTCTTCCAGGTTGTCTTTCATTAATAAACTGTAGGCAGTAGTGCTACCAACTAAACCCGCTCCTATTATAGTTACTTTTTTCTTCATAATAATTTAATTTAATACTTTTTCTGCCCTCTCAAACAGGTGACCAATTCTGGTGCTTCTTGCCTTGTCTCCGAACTCCTCTTCAACCCCCATAAAGCACTGTGCCGCCTCCGTCGATAAGACCCACTGACAATCATTCTCCACAAGCTCACAACTAGCTTTATTTAAGCATTCCGCACCGGGTAACGCCTCACAAGTTGTTTCTACTGGACCATCCAAAGAACAAACTTCTCCACTACATCCGCTGACAACACACTCCTTGCTGGTTAATAATTCTTCCTTTGCCTCTATGCTAGTTACAATACGTTCTACTTTTTCCATATAATCATCCTCATCAGGCCCCATTATAGAATAATTAACACCAACTACTCTGTCTTCAGTTTGATAGAAAAAGTAATTAATTTCATTACCCAACCCCCCTTCTATTGCAAACGAATACCCCTTCAATCCGGCAAATTGACTCTCTTGGGGTTCTCTTATTGATTCTAACATTTGAGTCTCTTCGATAAAAAGCTCCTCCGCAACCGCTTCCGAATCCCCGTCAAAAAGATCAACAAAAAGAGTGAATCCATCCGTAATTTCCGCCATTTGGCTATCCGGACCAACAAAAGTGATCTTTAACCTCTCTTCTTCATAACTTACCGATCCACCTACCGGAATATCAATAGAGATTTCCTTGATTTCGCTTTCATAGCTTCTAAAGTTCTCTTCCAGCATTAAAATCTTTTTCGCTTCAGTTTGCTCGGGATGACTCTCCATTATCGGTCCCTGATGCCAAGCGTGGACAAGATCACCAACACTGACGTCCTCAAAGTCAACAACCTCATTCTCAAAAAGGATTTCCGTATCTTCAACTATTGAAAAGTAAATCTTTCTCCCTTCCAACTCATCAAGACTGTCAAAGTAAACTTCCGGCTCCGCCTCAGCCACCAAAAACCTCTCTTCCTCAACTTCAGTTACATATCCGACTATGGTCGGCTCATCAGGTGCTTCCATTTCCGTTTCGTAAAAGCTATACCCTAAAACCAAACCAATAATGATCAGGGCGATTATATATTTTAAATTATTTTTAAGCATATTATTTAGCGACTTCTTTTTATTAGTCTATCAATATTTCTAAAAAATAAAAACGACCATCACTAAGAATGGCCGCCTTGATTCAATTTAAGTTATCTTCAATCTATTTCTCCCATTCCAGACCCAATCTCCCAAAATGTCCGTACCGAGCCAAATCCTTAAATTTAGATTCAGTTAATTTTAGTGATTTTATTATATTTTCAGGGGTTAAATCGTAATCATCTATCTCTTTAACTTCTCCATCAACATAAGCAACATTCATAACCGGGTCACTTTTTCCAATAGCATACCCCAGCTTAACAATTACCTCCTCGGCATCAAATTTATCCAAATAATCCAAAGCAACTTTACGAGCCATATAAGCTCCACTACGATCAACCTTAGTAGCATCCTTTCCTGAAAAAGCACCACCTCCAACAGGGACGCGAGGACCATATCCATCAACCACTATTTTTCTTCCCGTTAGTCCGGCATCAGCCTCAAAGCCGCTCATGGACCAGTCTCCGGCCGGATTACAAATTATTTCAGAATTCTTAAAATCATCCTTGTCGGCTAACTGCTGACAGTCTATCCACTCATCAATTAACTCCTCCAATTTTTCACTTTTTAAATCAGCAAAACTAGCCACTAAACAATCAACGCTACCATCCTTAATAGTTACCTGAGTCTTTCCATCGACCGTGTATCTGTCATAAAGAAAAAAGGCTAAATCTTTTGCCAGTGCATACTCTTGGGGCAATTTTACCTCATTTTCACTACAAGCATAACCGACCATTATTCCTTGATCACCGGCTCCTCCGACATCAACTCCTTGTGATATTTCTTGGCTTTGTTTTGCGATATTAACTTCAACCTCCAAATCGTCTTCATAGCCACATTCCTTGTAAACTTCCCGAGCCACTTTTTCATAATCAACCTCCGCTCCGGTAGTTATTTCTCCGGTTATCTTCAATTTGCCGTGACCGCCCATGGTTTCAACCGCCACTCGGCTGTTTTTATCCTCCTCCAAACAAGCATCTAAAATGGCATCTGATATTTGATCACAGACTTTATCCGGATGAGATGGAGTTACATATTCTGCAGTTCGTATTTTCTTTTTCATTTCTTACTAAAAAATTAAAATTCTCTTCCGTAAAAAGAGAATAAAGACCAACTTATCTTCCCTTTACGGTTTGGATTTGGCACCTTTTGATTAACGGTTGCCGGGCGGATCATCAAGCCAATTCTCTAACCGCCACTCCTGATAAAATATTAAATTGTTTTTCAAATCATAACACAAAACCGTTTTACTTTAAAGCCCTAAGCTTCAATCACTTTAATATTCTGAACCATTTTCAATACACCGCTTTTTTTATTCGCTTTTAAGCTTAGGTCCGCTCCTTCTTTTAGTTGCTTCAGTGAGAACGGTTGATGTGATATAAGTTTATAATCATTCTCTTCATCGAGCCAGGAAACTACAAATAAGGTTTCTGAATTAATTGAAAGGCTTCTAGTTCCTTTTTTGGTTTCTACAATGATTTCATCTTCTTTTTTCTCTAACAGCGATCCGTCGATATTTTGAAGAATGCCATCATTACCAATCTTATTTATTTTCTTTTTTAACTTCTCTGGGGTTTTTTTTGGCACTTCCTCCTTACTAAATTCTGTCGGCTCTTTCTCTAAAAGACCAACTACGCTTAATTCATCGAAAAAGAATAAAGAGTATAGCAAGCTCTCTTTTGGATTTTTAAAATTAAACCTAATTAATCCTTGACTTAGATTAATCACCCCTACTTTTTCTAAGTTTCTAAATGTCTTCATAACCCTATCGACGCTTTTTTCTGAGAACTGGTTATTAAGATCTTTTACTGAAATTTCAGTTGAGCAAGATATATTGGTAACAATATACTTAACCAGCTCCTCGTCCTCATTAACTCTTCGACCATGAAAACAATAGTCGTTAGGGTCTTTAGTCAACCCTTCAAGGGCAGTGCAGGTCAATTCTTTAAATATGCTTGATCCGGCCCCCTCTCCGATTCCAAGTATTGAATTTTGATTGAATCTGGTATTAGCAACATAAGATGTTTTAAAGTTATAGCTATTATCTTTTTTTATTGCAATAGAGTCGGCATCTGTTCTATTTTTACTCTCTAGAAACTCTTCATCCATCAAATAGCCCCTCTCATTAGCAATTTCAAATATTTTCGAACCAACTTCCCTGTAAAGGTCTGCTCTCTTTTCAAAAAACTCCGGTCTTGTCTTGTCGTAGATCTTAGCAAGGTACCCTTTCAGAGGAAATAAAGGGTATAAACTAATTTCGTCCGGCTCTAAATCAATAGTTTTTTTAAAGCTGTTTACAATCGAGTTGGGGTCTTGACCAAAAAGACCTATTATTAAATCTAAATTAAGGACCTTAAAATTAACATCCTTGGCTTTTTTAACTACATCTTCAACCATCTCACTATTTTGACCAATCCTATTATTCAACCTTAAAACCTCAGGATCAAATGTTTGAATTCCGATACTCAACCGATTAATTCCATGCCTTTTAAGTATTTTCATTTTTCTCTCGCTGGTTGTTCGCGGATCATTTTCAACCGTCCTCTGCCCTTCTTTTAGAAAATTATATTTTGAAAAAATAGATGAAAGAAGTTTATCAAGAAGATCTTCGGAAAGAATTCCCGGATCACCACCTCCGATGTAGAGATTATCAAAAACTTCTCCTTTAAAATGGTTTTCAAAAAAATCTAGATAGTTAACTATTTTCTTAATATAAGCCTCCAAGTTGCACTCCTTGGTCCATTTTTTACTCGTGGTATAGCAATAATTACATCTTTCAGCACAGTAAGGAATATGGATATATAGACTTAAGAAGCCTTGTTTGTTTTTCAAAAAAGAGTTCCAGCTTTCTAAATAAGAATCCATCGATATTTCTTTATCTTCATACAGAAGTCGAAATAAGCGATCTGAAATCGAATAGTTTTCACGCGACCCGAAGTACCCAAAATCTATCATTTGTTTAAATAGCTCCTCCTTTTGTCTAAAGTGATTATTCATGTGATTGATGTTTATTAGAAGTTGCTCCCTATGAGCAAACTGATATTTTTTGAACTAAAACTACTTTTTTTGTCTTCTTAATCATTTTTAGATTAATATCATCCCCGGAATTTATTTCGTCAAGAGATATTTTTTCATCAGCCACCTTTTCATAATCATTAACTGCATCAAGCCAGGTGTTTACAAGTAGCGCATCTTCATCAATTGGAAATTTGCGAACTTCGTCACCAACATCAATAAAAATATTCTCTTGATCCTTTTTTGTTAACAAGCCTTCAAAACGAACCAATGTCTCTCCATAGTTATCGCTTATTTTTCTAATTTCATCAGTTACTTCCGGGTTTTCTTCAGGCATCTCTCTTTCCGCTTTTGTTTGAAAATCACAACTATTTATAACCTTTTCCGGCTCAAAAAAGAAGAGAGAGTATAAAAACTTTTCTCGTGCATCTTTAAATTTAAAGTAAACGGTAGAGCCGTCAACTTGAACCACTCCCTCCTTCTCAAGTTCTAAAAATATTTCCTTGATTTTCTTAATCTGATCATCTTTAAAAAATTCTTTAGATGCAGGCAAATCAATGCGACTTCTGTTGGATATATTAGTTATTACATGCTTAACTAATTCAGAATAGCTGTCAGTAAAACGGCCATAAAAACAATAGTTTTCAGGTTTTTTAGTGAGCTGCTTGTTGGCGCTACACTTTAATTGACGAAATATGAATGAACCGGATCCGGTTCCAAGTCCTAAAATTGATCCTTGTGAAAAAACAGGGTTAGCCACATAAGAGCTGTTTATATTTTTATTTTTAGTCTCAATATCCTTTTTTAGAACTTTAATACAGTCTGCATCATTAAGATCTTCACTAAAATCTGAAATTTTCTGTAAAAAATAATTGTTATCTTTTGCAATTTTGGATATGCGAGGAATCAATCTCTTGTACAACTCTCTTCTATTTTTAAAAAAAACTTGACGCTCTACATCGTATGTTTTCTGCAAGTAGCTTTTAACCGGCTGTAAGGGATAGAAGCTTATCTCATCCGGATTCATTTCAATAACATCCTTAAAGCTGCTTAAAATTGAATCTATATCATCACCATAAAGACCAATCATTAGATCCATATTAAATATATTGAAGCCAACTTCACGAGCTGAATCAGCCGCCTCCTTAACTCTTTCTTTTTTTTGCCTTAACCTGTTATTTAACTCTAAAACCTGCTGACTTGTTGACTGAACCCCCATACTAAACCTGTTTATTCCGTTACTTTTAAAAGTCTCCATCTTTTCTTTGCTTGTTGTTCGCGGATCATTTTCAACCGTCCTTTCTCCATCTTTTTTAAAGCTGTACTTTGAGAAAACAGCACCAAGAAGCCTGTTAATCTGGTCCGGGTTTAAAAATCCCGGATTTCCTCCCCCCATGTAAAAGCTATCAAAGGTGTAACCCTTGAAAAGATCTTCAAAAAAATCAATATACGCTAAAAGCTTTTCCAGATAGACATCAATTTCATTACTTTTTTTTAGCTTACGGCTGTGGCTAAAGCAGTAGTGGCATTTCTCTACGCAGAATGGAATATGGATATACATACTCAAGCTCCCTTCTCTCTTTTTCAAATACTTCTTCCAGGAATTAAGGTAAGAGCTCATTGGAATAACCTCGTCCTGATATACAAAATTTGGCAAATCTACGGTTATTGAGTAGTTCTCATCAGAGCCCAGCAAATGGCAGTCAATTAAATCTTCATATATCTTTTTTCTTTTTTTAAAATCTTCTCTCATTAAATTTTATTTTTATAAAAATTATTATAAATAATACCCAATCTTCATTTAGTCAAGTACTCTTTCTTTATATGCTCCATAAATTGAATTTGTCTTCCAATTGATTCATTAACCTCAATAGCAATCACTTCCCCAAAAACAAACTCTGGAAGATTTCTTATATAATCAAAACTAGACTCATCTTCAACAAAATGTAAATCCTCCTTACTTTCCGAACAATACCCGCTTATGTGATTGCATTGAAATAATTCACTACTGTCTCTACGCTTGTAAACATAATCATAATCTATGGTTTTTTTGTCTTTTTGTTTTATGTAGTGAGATAAATCCACACAAAACCCACCTATCTCCTCAACTTTTACATTATCCTTAACTATATCATCAGTACTCATTTCCAGATAGAGATCCTCTTCAAAACCACTCCATTTTTCTAGATAATCAAATCCGCTTTCATGAATTGTAAAATAAGTGGTAT
>CAYNQG010000017.1:0-11445 GCA_964399315.1 uncultured Candidatus Saccharibacteria bacterium | reverse complement strand
TTTATCACTTGCTGGTTCAAAATCGTTAGCCATAATAATGGATCATTATTAATTCATTCAATCGTAGCTCGACCTTTTTCGCCAACCCAAAAGGGTTGTTAAGAAGCTACTAATGTAATTTTATAATCTTTCACTTCAATGTCAAGGATTAAATCAAACTTTTAACCTTTTTGTAGATCGCTAGCTCTTCATTGGGTTTTACTTTTACTATCTCTACTTCTTCAGCAAATGGAAGGCCTTCCAAAATCATACTCCTAGTCTTTGGATCCCCATTTCCTATTGATCCGGTAAAGCAAATTAAATCACATCCACCCAACACTCCATAATAAGAGCTGATATATTTTTTTATTCGATAAGTAAACACCTTCAAAGCCAGCTTGGCTTCCCCACACTCTTCTTCAGAATCCTCTAAAACTTTGAGCATGTTTTGAGTTCCGGCCAATCCAATCATTCCCGACTTTTTATTCAGTAGAACCTCAGCCTCCTCAATCCCTTCACTCTTTACTATCTCTAAAACAATCCCCGGATCAACATCTCCGGATCTGGTCATCATTACCACTCCTTCTAAAGGAGTATGTCCCATTGACGTATCAATCGCTTTACCGTTTTTTATGGCCGTAACGCTACAGCCCCCGCCCAGATGAGCACTAATTATTTTTGAGCTTTTAAAAGAAATTTCAGCTTTTTGGGAGGCTTTTTTAGCTGTGAATTCATGAGAAATTCCATGAAAGCCAAATCTTTTAAAGTTGTGCTTTTCCCTAATGTCTTTAGGTAGAGCGTATTGACGCGCCTCCTCCGGCAGATCACTATAAAATTGAGTATCAAAAACAGCAACCTGCTTTGCATTGGCAAACACCTTTTTAGCCATCTTGATTCCCGCTAAATTATTGGGGTTGTGAAGCGGAGCTAAGTGATTATACTTCTCCAATTGCTTAATTTTGTCTTCGTCTAAAAGAGTGGTTTTTTTAAACTGGTCACCGCCGTGAACAACTCGATGACCGACCGCCTCTACACCTTCGTACTTTTTACCAAGCTCTTCAAGTTTTTGCTTTAATTTATCTTTATAATTTTCATCGTTTAGATCTTCTAAAGAAAACTCATCTACTTCCTCATCACCTTTAAAAGATTTAATTACAACCGATTGACTTCCACAATTTAAAGTTAAAATCATATTTTTATCTGTTGATTTTGCATTAAAAGTCTATCTTTTTTAATTAAATTTTACAAATAAAAAGGGGCAGTGTTTTACTGCTCCCTGAAACTCTTGACTCTATTTATATAATCAACCAACCCGTCTAAAACATCACCTTTCAGCCCAATCCAAGCTCCGTAACCATACTGCGTATAAATAAGCTGTCTATAGACTAAATTTTTAAACTCACCAACCACATAGCAGGATAATTCCAGTTTTCCGGATGTCTTTAAATCTTCATCAATTATTCTCATTCTCAACCTCTCTTCTTCAATAAAATCTTTGACATAGTTCAGTTTTTCTCTTTCTTTTTCAGATAGCTGATCTAAAAAACTCACAAAATCCCCTCCTTTTGGATTGTAATAGTAGCACTAAATAAAGACAAAATCAACCGCTCAAACAGTTTCACTGCTATCCCAAGCATCTCTTTGGTTGTCTTCACTGCGAATTAAAAAGTTACCCATGAAAAGAGAGTCGATACCGGTCCCCATCATACACCTGTATCCGTCATAAGGAGTGCAAACTACCGGCTCCCCGCGAATATTAAAGGACGTATTAATCAGAATAGGAGTTTCGGAAAATTCTTCAAATTTTTTAATTAAATCATAATAATCCGGATTCATCTCTCTTCTTAGAGCTTGCAACCTTCCGGATCCGTCAACATGAACAACAGAGGGAATATCCTCTCTTTTTTGTTCTTTGATCTGGTAGACTCCTAGCATGTATTCTGCCGGAACGGGAGGTTCTTCCAGTTCAAAGTATTCACTTACATCCTCTATGGGAATGACGGGAGCAAAGGGCCTGAAAGACTCTCGGTGTTTTACTTTTTTATTTAAAATATCTTTCATCCTGGGATTAGTGGGGTCGCAAAGTATGCTTCGAGCTCCCAATGCCCTCGGCCCCCACTCCATTCGTCCGTCGAACCAAGCGATAACTTCACCTTTATCGATCATCTTTGCAGCCTCTTCTATCTTTTCTTCTCTTTTTAGTTTTTTATAATTAATGTTATTTTTATCTAAAAAATTCTTAATTTCTTCATCTGTAAATCCGGGACCTAAAAAGGGCGATTTAAAACGTTTAACCTTATCATTGTTTAAAATTGCAGTGTGAGTATATGCGGCAGCTCCCATTGACGAACCTCCATCTCCCGGCGCAGGTGGGATCCAAAAATCATCAAAAGATGTATTTTTTAATATCTTTCCATTAGCAACGCTATTTAATGCATTCCCTCCACCCAAGACAAGCTTTTTACACCCGGTCTCGCTTTGAACAAAATCTAAAATGTTAAAAAGAGCGTCTTCATAGACCATCTGAAGAGCGGCGGCTATATCTTTATGTCTTTGAGTTAATTCAGCGTCAAACTTCCTGACCGAACCCTCTAAGAGTTTGCACATTTTATTTGAAGGCATTCTTTCTTTATAGTGGTATTCAAAATAACTCATATCCATCTCAAAACTACCATCCTCGTTCAGCTCTATAACCTTTTTAAGCTTAGAGTAGTATCGGTTTTTATCCCTATCCATCTCCCCATAGGGGCTAAGCCCCATAACTTTGTATTCAGAATTATTTACCCTAAATCCCAAATAGGCAGTTATGGTTGAATATAAAAGCCCTAGCGAATCAGGGAAATTAATCTCTTTTTTTAAACTGATTTCCTTCCCCTTACCGACTCCATAGCTGGTAGTCGCCCACTCCCCGACACCGTCAATATTAACTACGGCTGCCTGATTAAAGGGGCTAAAGAGAAAAGAATTGGCCGCATGTGATAGGTGGTGAGGGATGAAGAATAGCTCCCCTTTATAACCACTTTTTTTTAATTTTTTTCTTAAACGTAATTTTTTAGTAAACCAAGATGGGGTGTTCTTTAGAAAAAGTTTAGCAGCCTTGGGAAAGTTATCTAAACTTTGAGAGATAAACCGATCAAACTTTAAAACCGGCTTTTCGTAAAAAGCCACATAATCAACATCTTCCATGCTCAAATCTTGGGATTGGAGACAAAAATCAATTGCATTTTTAGGAAAAGAGATATCGTGTTTTTTTCTTGTAAATCGCTCTTCCGCAGCTCCGGAAACAACTTCTCCATCCCGCATTAATACAGCCGAAGAGTCATGGTAATAACACCCTATACCTAAAATATTTAAACTCATAATAAATTAAACTGCTCCATAAATAAAAGGAGAAAGAGGTGAAGCAGTACTAAAAACTATTAAAAATCCTAAAATAAAAAGTGCGATAAAAATAGGTGCCAACCACCATTTTTTAGTGTAAATTAAAAATTCTACAAACTCACGTAATAATGATCTATTCATTGTTCTTTATGGTTTCTTTAATATCATCGGTAATAAAATCGGCAACTATTTGATAGCCAAGTTCAGTTTTATGAACATCTGTTTTGTATATCTCTCTTTTTTCACCTTCAAAAATATCAAGAAGACTCGTCACTCTTTCTTGGTCTCTCAATTCGGGGGTTATGTGTTTATTGAATTCTTGATGATGTTCGAACATCTCATATCTCTCTCCGTAGGCTAAATTCCTCTCATCATCGGTTAAATTATCTTTGGTTGCTATATTTGGCTGCCAATAGAAAAGAACATCAAAATTATAGAAATCCCCCAGGGAATGCACTGCATTAACATTAAAAAAGTAAGCGTCAATTATATCTTGATACTTCTCCTCCCGGTTTTCGTAGGGCCAAGTTTGTAGATAATGTTGATTAAAATAATTAAAACTATCAATAGAGTCAAGGATGCGGTAATTATCATAATCCTCTTTGCTGATGTTGTGATTAAACAGCAATGTCTGGATTGAATTCATCGTATTGGAGAGATAATTTCTGTCATTATATAAATAATGATTCAAAATTGTTTTTGTTTCATCTCGATCCACCGACCCCGGTCCATCGGACCAGCTATCATTGGAGCCATTGTAAAAAACAACCATATCCGGCCTCCTTCCTTGTTGCAGGTGAAGCATGAGCTTGAACATCTCTTGCGTGCTTACATATCCTGTCTGCCCAAAATTAACCACTTCTACAGAATATCCTTCTTTGCATAAATTATTGGCAACTGCCGTCGGCACCGGAACTTCGCCATCAACTGATGTCGATCCACCATAAAAATAAATTTTAAATTCGGGATCCTCTTCATTACATAAATGAACTTTCTTCTTACCCATCTTTTCTATATCAATCAAATAGTTTAGATAAGGATGGTATCTATATCCGGAGTCCTCCCAATCTTCAATCTGATTACTTTCGGTAAAAGTGTTGCTGGATTTTATCGGGTTAATGTAAAAATAAACCTCAGCGAGAACAAGAATTAAAACAGCTACCCCTACAATCTTTAGAAAATAATCCAAAAACCGGATTAGCTTGCTCTCTTTTGCTAATTTTATAAAACGATTATCCTTCATTAAAATTGTCTGTAAAAATAATCTTTATTGTCTTCGTAATTCACATCCCTCCACCCTCTCTGTTTACTCACAAAATTCTTTTTTAAAAACAATCCAAATACAAAAGTAGCTCCGAAGACAAAAATATATACTAGAGCTAATAAAATAGTATTGGTCAGCCCCGAAACTGTCTCACCAAAAAGCCAAAAACCATCTTTAAGTCCTTCTTTAAATAATTTAATTTTATTCCAAAACTTTTCCAACCCCATAAGAGATAATCATTAACACTAACAAGATTAAAACTACAGTTAAATACCCCCCTCCCAGCGGAATTCTGTCAAAGTGAGAAAGAGTTAGATAGATAAAAAAAGAGCAGCCGAAAAAAGAGATTAAAAAACCTAAACTCTTGGCGACGATCTTTATCCTTGACTCTTTTTTAAATATATTTTCGTTATTCATACCTATTCCTTTTAATTATATTTTAAAATAAGAGAAAGTCAAAATAAAACCCCCTCCTGACATGGAGAGGGTTTTCTCGTTATTTGTATAGAAGTCTATTTCAATTCATCCATTATCTTTTCGATCGATTTAGGTCCCAAACCTTTTACTTCACCAAGATCTTCTTCTGATTTTTTCTTAAGTTTTCCAATGGTGTCAATTCCGGCTTCTTCTAATGAATTGATTATTCTGGTTGTTAAATCTAAGGACTCTAATTCGCTCTCATCCTCATCTTCTTTCTTTTCCTCCTCTTTACCTTCTTCATCTTCTTCTGCTTCTTCCTCATTCTCATCTTGCTCATCTTCGTCGCTCTCATCTTTTTCCTCCTCTTTATCTTCTTCCTTTTTCTCAACCTCTTCCTGCTTAGTTTCTTCTTTCGATTGCTCTTCTTTTCCTTCCTTCTCTTCTTCTTTCGGTTCCGGATCTACTGGATCTTTGTCGTGAACAGCCTTCTTTCTTCCGGTGATAACACCATGTTTAACAAGAAGGTTGTGGACGGTATCAGTGGGTTGAGCGCCTTTAGCAATCCAACTTCTCGCCTTTTTAGCATCAATAACCGTTTCCTTGTTTACCGGGTCGTGCGTTCCCAACTCTTCTTTATATTTTCTGGATTTAGTTCCTGCTCCTCTAGGAATAACTACAATCTTAAAAAATGGTTGCTTTTTACGCCCTGCTCTTGATAATCTTATTCGTAACATAATTATTGGTCCAAAACACTTAAGATGTCTCGGATTGATTATTTATTAAATCTTTTCTTTAACGCTTTTTGAGCCGCCTCCTCTTCGGCCTCTTTTTTAGAACTCCCCTCCCCCTCGGCAAGCTTTTCTTTGTTGAGAAAAACTCCCATCGAAAATTTCTTTTCATGATCCGGTCCTTCTTCGGAAATAACCTTATAAACCGGAGTTACACCGACTTTGTCTTGTGCAATCTCTTGTAATTCTGATTTGGGGTCTTTAAATAACTCCAAAGAGATTATTCTAGGCAACTCACATAGAAGATGTTTGCCGATAAAATATTTTGCTTTATCGTAGCCGCCATCCATATATATAGCCCCTATTAAAGCCTCGAAGGTATCCGCAAGCATATATTGCTTTGCCTTTCCTCGCTCCTTTTTTTCACCGTTGGAAAGAAGCAAATACCTTCCAAGTTTTAATTTTTTTGATGTTCGGGCCAAACTTTTAGTATTAACTAGAGCTGACCTCCAATCAGTCAAATCACCTTCCGGATTGTCGGGATAATTTTCAAAAAGATGCTCGGTAACCACCAGTTCTAAGACCGCATCCCCCAAAAACTCCAATCTCTCATTTTGACCGAGAGGGAAGTTAGGGTTTTCATTGAGGTAGGATCGATGACAAAAAGCTTGGACCAACAAGTCTTTATTTTCAAAACTCAACCCGAGCTGTTTTTCTAATTTTTTAATTTTCTTCAATATCTTCTCCATCCTCTTGTTGCATTTCTTTATATACTGTACCTAGAACACCGTTTACAAATTTGCCGGAACTCTCCCCTCCAAATTCCTTAGCCAATTCAATTGCTTCATTAATCGCCACCTTTGGAGGAACTTCCTGGTCATCACTGTAAATAAGCTCAAAAAGACCGATCCTCAAAACATTTCTATCCACTATAGTCGTCTTTTCCAAGGGCCACTGAGGTGCAGCCGTAGAAATAATTTGATTAAGCTCTTCCAAATTATTCAGCACTCCACGCAGTAAGGATTCGGCAAAATCATCCTCATCCAGCCCGGATCCGAATTCATGAAAGTTCTTATCCAGAATATCAGCACAAGATTTGTTTTTACCCGAAAAATCCCACTCATAGAGTGTTTGTAATACAATTCTTCTCGTCAAGTGTCTCGCTGACATAATTTATTTTGACAAATTCTCCATATTTAAAGGTTCGTCCGTTTTCTTCTTCTCCATCTTTTCCTTTTTCTTCTTTTCTTCTTTTTCGGTAAGCTCCTCCATCACATCTACAACTTGCCTTCCTTTGTAATGACCGCAATTTTTGCACATATGATGCCTTTTTACCTTTTCACCACAAGTCTGACAATCGGTCAGAGGAGGGTTGTCCAGATAAATATGCATCCTTCGGTTGTTTCTTTTTGATTTTGTGCTTCTCGATTTAGGTACTGCCATAATTTGTAATAACTACTTAATATAAAAAATATAAATCTGTCTTTACAGTCGTTTATTTATTGTAACAGAAAAGATTATTTAAGGCAAGTAAATTAAAAACAGACTCTTTGACGGTGGTTGGTCATAATTTCTACACCCCTGGGGTGCGGAAATGGGTTAGTTTAGATTGAAGGATTTTCTGTGTATCGGAGAAGGCCCCAACCTCTTAATCGCCTCTTTGTGCGCTTTTGTCGGGTATCCTTTATGACCGGCAAATCCATAGTGAGGGAATTTTTTATCGAACCCTCTCATTACTCTATCTCTGGATACCTTTGCTGCTACTGATGCTAAAGAGCACTCTAAAATAGTCTCGTCCGCTTTAACAACCGATTTTTGATCCCTTTTTATCGGTATTGAAAAATTTCCATCAACCACAACCAACCCCTCTCGGTCTATACCTTCTACAGCATCTTTCATTGCTCGTTTAGTCGCTTCTAAAATATTTATTTCATCTATAATTTCCGGACCGACGTGTGCTACGGAAATCAAAACATCTTCACTCTCCATCATTGAATCAAAGATCTTCTCTCTCTTCTTTTCGCTTAACTTCTTACTATCTCTAACCTTCTTTAAAAAAGAGGCTTCCTCATTTATTATAAAGGCGGCTCCGGCAAAAACAGGACCGGCGAGCGGGCCCCTTCCTGCCTCATCCACTCCTATAATCTTTTTTCTCTTCTTTTTCATCTTTATTTTTAATCTATTTTTTTATATTATTAACAACAAGTAACAAAATAAATATTTTCAAATGGAATTTACACATTTACACGTCCACTCACACTATAGCATTCTTGACGGTCTACCGAAAATAGACGAACTTATAAATCACGTTAAAGAAAACGGAATGGATTCAGTGGCGTTAACTGATCATGGTGTTTTGTATGGTGCAGTTGAATTCTACAAAGAGGCAAAAGATAAAGGGATTAAACCGATTATCGGTTCTGAAGTTTATGTTGCAGTCGATAAAATGAGTCAAAAGCGCCCCAGAGTGGATAACAAATCCTACCACTTGGTTCTCCTGGTTAAAAATGAAACCGGATACCAAAATTTAGTTAAATTAATAACCAAAGCACACCTGGATGGATTTTATTACAAACCCAGAATAGATGAAGATCTTTTAGAAGAACATTCGGAGGGGTTAATTGCTCTAACAGCCTGTATTCAAGGAAAAATACCACAATATATTCTTTCGGGAAAAGAAGATCAGGCTAAAGAGCTGGCTTTAAAGTATAAAAAAATGTTCGGTAAAGACTCTTTTTACTTTGAAATTCAGCACCACCCCAATATTCCTCAACAAGAAAAAGTAAACGAGAAATTAAAGAGCTGGTCGAAGGAGATGGGCATTCCCTTGGTTGCTACTTGCGATAGCCACTATCTAGAATCTGAAGACGCTGAAATTCAAGACATATTAATGTCAATAAGCACCGGATCTGATGTAAACGACCCCGACCGACTCTCTCTCAGGGAAGACAATTTCGCTATGAGAACACCGGATGAGATGAAGGAGATATTTAGCGACACTCCGGAAGCGATTGAGAACACTCAAAAAATAAAAGAGTTATGCAATTTTGAATTTGAACTCGGTAAAACTAGATTACCTAAATACCCTACTCCCGAGGGTATGAGTTACGAAGATCACTTGAGAGATTTATGCGAAAAAAATCTAGAAAAGAGATATGGAGAGGATATGCTTGAAAGATCAAAAGAAAGACTGGATTATGAACTGGAAATAATAAACGATACCGGCTTTGCTTCTTACTTCCTGATTGTTCAAGACTTTGTCAACTGGGCGAAAGAAAATCATATAGTCGTCGGACCGGGTAGAGGTTCGGCGGGAGGTTCCTTGGTTTCGTACCTTCTAAGGATTACTAACATCGACCCATTAAAATACGATTTAATTTTTGAGAGATTTCTAAACCCGGGAAGAGCAAAAGTATCGATGCCGGATATCGACTTGGACTTTACGGACAAGCGTCGCGATGAAGTTATAAACTATATTGCAGATACGTACGGCAAGGAAAGTGTTGCTCAGATCATAACCTTTGGAACTATGGCTGCTCGGGCCTCAATCAGAGATACCGGAAGGGCTCTGGGTTATGCGTACAGTTATTGTGATCGAGTAGCCAAAATGATTCCCACCGGGCAAAATCTGGAAGAAACTTTAGAGAGTAATTCTGACTTCAGACAGCTCTACAATACGGACCCAAAAGCAGAAAAGTTAATCGATGCGGCGAAAAGGTTGGAGGGGGTGGTTCGTCATGCCTCAACTCATGCCTGCGGTCTGGTTATCGGTAATGAACCGTTACCGAACAGAGTTCCTCTCCAGACTCCTACTCAAGACGACAACGCAGTTGTAACTCAATACGAGATGCATGCAATTGAAGATATCGGTCTCTTAAAGATGGATATTTTGGGTCTCAAAAACTTAACCATTATAGAGGATACTCTTAAAAAGATTTATGCAATCCACGGCAAAAATATCGATATAGATCACCTCCCGGCAGGTGATGAGAAAGCTTTTGACCTGCTCCAACGTGGTGCTACAACCGGAGTTTTTCAACTCGAATCATCAGGTTTTCAGAGATATTTGAAAGAGCTGAAGCCTTCCAATATAGAAGATATTATCGCTATGGTTGCTCTATACCGTCCCGGCCCCATGCAGTACATCCCAACCTACATTAAAAGAAAACACGGCAAAGAAGATGTTGAATACCTCCACCCCGATCTGGAACCGATACTAAAATCAACTTACGGGGTGTGTGTCTATCAGGAGCAGGTTATGAGAATAGCTCAAGAAATGGCCGGATACAGTTTAGCTGAAGCGGATATTTTAAGAAAAGCAATCGGTAAAAAGATAGCTTCCCTGCTTAAAAGTCAAAAGAAGAAATTTCTAAACGGCCTCCAAGAAAACGGTTACAAAGAAGAATTAGGGGAAGAAATTTGGGGCTGGATAAAACCGTTTGCTCAATACTCATTCAACAAGAGTCATGCTGCTGCTTATGCTCAAATCGCCTATCAAACGGCTTACCTGAAAGCTCACTATCCGGAAGAATTTATGTCATCACTACTCACCTCCGAACAGAAAAATATAGACAGACTCGGCTTTTTGATGGGTGAATGCAAAAACATGGGCATAGAAGTTCTCCAGCCGGACATCAACGAAAGTTTTACTCATTTTAGCGTTGTTCCTGACAAAAGCCAGATTCGTTTTGGGTTGGCAGCAGTTAAAAATGTAGGAACAAAATTAGTTGAAGAAATTGTTGAAGATAGAAAGGAGAACGGAAAATACAAATCTCTGGACAACTTTCTCTCCAGGATTCATTCCCGTCACCTCAATAAAAAATCGCTTGAAGCGCTGGCCAAAACGGGAGCCTTTGAAAGCTTGATGAGTAGAAACAAGATTTTGAAAAATATGGAGAAAATTTTAGCCTATAGTAAGGAGATCAGAAGCAAGGAAAAATCAGGACAATCCGGATTATTCGAATCAAGTAGCGCCTATCAATCCGAAATACGCCTTGAAGATGTTAACCCGGCAAGTGACGAGAAAAAATTAAACTGGGAAAAGGAGCTTCTCGGTCTCTTTATTAGCGGACACCCCCTGGACAAGCATGAAAAAAAATTAAACAAAGCAATGAGTCTTGAAAAGGCAAAGCGCCAAATGTCAGATAAAAAAGTTCGCGTTGGGGGGATAATATCCAAAACCAAAGAGATAACAACTAAAAAGGGAAATCAGATGGCCTTTATGACTCTCAAGGATAAAAAGGAAAACATGGAGGTGATTGTCTTTCCCAGCACTTTTAAAAATTACAAACCATTGCTGGAGGCTAACAACATCGTCTTCGTCTATGGAAAAATAAGTCATCGAGACCAAAACCCAAAAATAATAGCTGACAAGATAAAACGAGTTAAATAATTTGACTTTTAGAACGGAGTCTGTAAAATAAAGCTAATGAATCATATTCAATCTACAATTTTAACTACAACGACATCCACCTAGGAGGGGTTGCTTGTAGTTGAGATTACAAGAAACCTCTCCGGAGGTTTCTTTTTAATTTGTTACCTTGTGTGGTAAAATAAAAAAAATAAAAACAAAAAAATGAATAAAAAATTAGAAAAACAGAGACATTCTTTCTCGCATATATTAGCCGCAGCAGTAAAAAAACTTAACCCCGACGCAAAAATCGGAATCGGTCC
>CAYNQG010000016.1:0-11748 GCA_964399315.1 uncultured Candidatus Saccharibacteria bacterium | reverse complement strand
GGAATCATAATTGCGCTCGATACCCTCTTTTGAGAGACCACACCTCGAATCGTCCCCGCCTACCGGCAGGCAGGCAGCGACGATTCGGGTCTTACGCTCTCGGCGTTTCATTTCCGACAAAGTCGGAAAACCATGCTGAAACACCTACGAGAGTCCTCTCAAAGAGGGTATCTTCGCTTAGGATTAAAGAATAAAATTACAAACAACCCGCCACCGGCGGGTTTTTGTTATGTAAACACCTTGTCATTCTGAAGGGGTGCCACCATGTTATTTTGAAGGAATGAAGCGACTGAAGAATCTCTCTGAAAACCACCACACACAAAAAGAGGCCCCGAAATAATGAGAGAAGTCGAACCCCTCTTTTAACTCGGGAGAGGTTCGACCTCTCTCCATTTTAACTTAAAATCAGAAATCATCACTGAGAGAAGTCGGTTTTTTCGTCATTCTGAAGGAGTAAAATGACCGAAGAATCTCTTCGAAACACCTCGTCATAAGGTAAGATGCTTACTGTCGGCAGGTTGACGCTTCGCTCAGGACAGGGGTAGAGGGTTTTCACTTGTTTGTTATTGCGTGATAGGTTTAACCTATTATATAAACTAAAAACCCGCCGAGTGGCGGGTTTTGTGGTTAAAATTAGCGTTTGTAGTGGTGAGCAGTTACTTGATGAGCCCCATATTTCTTCTTACTTGCACTATTTTAGATGATGCGTAAGATCTAGCCTTTCGATTTCCTTGAGAAAGAATTTCCTCAACATAAACTTCTCTTCTTGATTCCAGCTCTTTTTTCTTTTTTCGAAAAGGAGCCAAGGACTCGATTAATGTTTCAGCTAATCTTTCCTTAAATTCTTTATAGTTGGCATCTTTAAGTTCTTTCTCACTCTCTTTAATTGATTGATTATTAAACTTGCTGTATATAACCAATAAATTTGAGATAGCCGGCTTGTCTTTTGGATTGTACTCGATCTTATTGTCGGTATCCGTTACTGCGGACATAACTTTTTTTTCTATCTCTTCCGGGCTGTCAAACAGAGAGATTGCATTCCCCCTTTTTCCCGATTTTGACATCTTGTTTTTTGGGTTTTTAAGGCTCATTATTCTGGCTCCGGTTTCTGAAAGTTCGTGAGTTGGGATTTTGAAAGTCTTTCCAAATCTATTGTTGAATTTTTTAGCAATATCTCTGGAGAGCTCTATGTGTTGAATTTGATCTTCACCGACCGGAACCTTTTCAGTATCATAGAGTAGAATATCAGCAGCTTGTAAGACGGGATAGGTCAAGAGTCCCGCGTTGGATCTTTTCTTTTTCTTTTCTGATTTTTCTTTATACTGAGTCATTCTTTCCAGTTCTCCTATCGATGTTATTGTGCTTAGATACCAGCATAATTCAGTGTGTTCTTTTACTTCCGATTGAACGAATATAGTAGCTTTTTCCGGATCTATTCCCGCTGCCAAGTAAACTATTGCTGTGTTTATCACTCTCTCTTTCATCTCATCCGGATCATAGTCAGAGGTAAGAGCGTGCAGATCAACGATTGAAAAGATGCACTCATGCTCTTTTTGCATCTCCTTCCATTGCTCTATAGCACCTAAGTAATTTCCTATGTGAAGCTCACCCGTCGGTTGGATTCCGCTAAATATTCTCATAATAAATTTGGGTTAATTTATCTTTATTCTACACCCTAAATATTTTTTTTCAAAGCCATTCTAAATTTACAGACAACATGTTTACTGTCGTCAGTTTGAAATTGGGCAACCTGAAGAATCACCCCTCCAAAAACGTCCAAAAACAGGCGAGAGAAGGGTGTAAGATTCCTTGCTGTGGAATTAAACCTCTATAACTACCGGAATAACAATCGGTCTTCGTCTGGTTTTACTATACAAGAAGTCGGAAATTTTTTGATCCATCTCTTTCTTTATCTTTTTAGCACTCGGTTTTCTTTTTGACTTTGAAGCTTCTTTTATTATGCTCCTTGTTTTTCTTCTGGTTTCAGCAAGTAATTCTTGCGATTCTCTCAGATAGACAAATCCTCTGGATATTATATCCGGTGAATTCTGAAGCTTTTTAGTCTTTTTATCCAAGACAACTATAAGGACAAAAATTCCGCTTTCAGCCAACTCTTTTCTGTCATAGAGAACGACTCCCCCTACATCGCCAACTCCCAAACCATCAACCATGACGGGTTGAGTGTTAACCTTATCTTCAATCTTTTTTATTTTTTGACCCGTAACCTGCAATACGTCGCCATTTTCCATAATTATTGTCTCTTCCGGAATTCCTGTTTTATCTGCTAGTTTTTTATGATGAACCATCATTGAATATTGACCATGAACAGGAACTAAGTAGTTGGGCTTTATCATTTCAATCATTTTTTTCAACTCTTCTCTGTGACCATGACCACTTGCATGTATATCCATCATTTTGTAGTGGTATATATCGGCTCCTTGTCTCAATATATCATCACGGAGATTTTGAACAGAGCGTTCGTTGCCGGGAATAACCGAAGATGAAAAAACAACAGTATCTTTTTTTCTAAGCTCAAAGAATCTATGCTCTCCTTGAGTTATTCTCATTAATGCCGCCCTTTCTTCTCCCTGAGCTCCGGTACAAATTATAGTAGTTTTTCTTGGAGGAATGGAGTCGGCCTTTCGACGATCGATAAATGTATTTTTATTTGCCTTTATCAATCCTAGATTTATTGCCAATTCTACATTTTTCATCATTCCATATCCTTCAATAACAACTTTCCTACCATGTTTTTCAGATAGTTCGATAATGTCTTGAACTCTATTAACCAAGGAAGAGAAGGTGGCGGTTATTATTCTGCCATCTGCTCTCTGAAATATTTTTTCTAAATTTTCTGAAATTAATTTTTCAGAAAGAGAGTGCCCATCTTCTTCAGCTCCTGTTGAATCGGAAAGCATTAAATGAACTCCTCTTTCTCCTAGCTCCTTGAGCTTTTTAAAGTTTGTTGCCGGTCCATTCTGAGGAGTTTCATCAAACTTAAAGTCAGAAGTGTGCATGATATTCCCAACCGGGGTTTCTATAAAGTAACCCAAGTTGTGAGGGATATTGTGGTTTTGATGAAACGCTTCTATCTTGAAGGGGCCGAGATGAATTTTTGACCCATCTTCAATAATGGTTTTATTTAGCTTGGGCTGATTAGGGAAATCCTCTTGCCGTTGCTCAATAATCCCCATAGTTAGCGGTGATGCGTATATGGGAGGGTTGTCGAACTTGTTTAGAAAGTAAGGAACAGCACCGATGTGATCGTAGTGACCGTGAGTAAAAATAACACCTAAAATATCATCATTTCTCCCTTTTAAGTACGAGCTGTTGGGGATTATATAATCAACACCGGGATTTTCGTCTTCCGGAAAGTTAAGCCCCATATCAATAATTAGTATTTTTCCTTCATACTCAAGGAGGGTCATATTTTTACCGACCTCCCCCAATCCTCCAAGGGGAATTACTTTTAGTTTTTCATTCTTAGACATAAGTCAATTAAACAAAAACTTTCGTTTCCGTTTTGATTAGAAGTGAGTTTTTTGAGTATTACTCACTAGTTTAATAATGTTGTATTTTTAGAGTTGTTTTCTCTTAATTAATAGCTAATCGCTAAAAAGTTAACGATTAGAGATTAATTCAAAATATTAATTTTGAATTTGTGCCCAGAGTGGGATTCGAACCCACAAGCCCGTAAGGGCACTAGTCCCTGAAACTAGCGCGTCTGCCGGTTCCGCCATCTGGGCGATTTAGTCTATTTTAAGAAAGCTTAAGTCATCAGGAAGCTTTTTTTCCGGTTTCTCCCATCTTAGTTCCGGAACTTTTTCATACTTTTTATTTTTAACCCATCCATCCTCGGTATAGAAATATCCGGCACCCTCTTTTTCCACTATTGGCTCGTAGACAGAATCAAATTCAGGGGATACCCAGTTAGCCATCTTTAACTTTTTCGGGCCGGGATTGATGGTTATATGACCGTATCCCGGTGGAATTATAGCCACTTCGCCCGCTTTTGTTTCGATTGCAACTATATCTTCCATTGTTCTGCTTTGCAGTAGATAAATTGCTCTTCCTTCCAACACCTTATAAATCTCTCCGTAATCTCCGGGATGGTAATGCCCTTTGGTTTTGGGAAATTCTTTACCGAACATCTTAAATGGTATTTCCGTGATATCGTAACGCAGCCCACCCTTTTTAGCTACACCCCTATACATATAATAAGCATCATCATCTTGCTGAGTGGATTCCAACCACTCTTTATCATATAAGACTTTTTCCAAGTCGCTTATCTTTCTTATGTCCGGATCTCTTAATTTTTTTTCCATCTTCTTCTTGTGTTTATATACCAATTATTTATATTTTGAAACCTTTGTGAAGAGTTGACTATTTTCCCACCCGAAACACCTTTAACCTTATCGGATACAAAATATATTTTTTGCGGTGAGTATAGGAATATAGCCGGTGCATCTTTAATAATTTCATTTTGAAAGTCGTTAAGGGCAGTCAGTCTGTCGGTTTCATCTATTGCAGTAACGGCATTCAGTAGATACTCATCGGCCATTCCATTATCGTAGCCGGTAAAGTTGAGTCCGGGACTCTCTTTCTGAGAGGAGTGCCACCACCTGTAAGGATCGGGGATAGCTCCCATGGTCACCCCGAATAAAAAGGTGTCGAAATTACCTTCTTCCAGAATTTTGCCCTCAATCGTAGAGTAGTCAACTTTTTCGATCTCCACCGATACACCGATTTGACTCCATTGCTCTTTAATATTCTCCAAGGTTTCTAAAAGTAGAGGGTGATTTATAGTTGTTATGGTTATTTTCAATAACTCCTCTTCCGGAGTAGAGCTATCGCACAGTTCAGCAAGCTTTCCCTGAGTTGATCCTGCAACGATACCGGTCGGATTTTGAAAGCCGTGCGGATCAAGTATATCCTCTCGAAAAATTTGTTGAAATTTATTCACCCCCTGTTCTGTGCTGTCGTCAAAATAGCCTGTCACTTCCCCTTGGTAGAAGTCGCCATAACCCTCTTCGGTAAGGTTGATCAGGCAATCTTGCAATCTTCTAACCTCTTCCCCTTGATCATCTTTTGAGATTCGTTTTGAAAATTCAAAATTATTTTCGTTACTAACCCTCTTTTTCAAGACCCCGTCTTCTAAAAAGTAACCCTCTTCCTCCAGAAGTGTAAGAGCTTTATCTTGATTAAATTCATATTGATTTTCAGGCCTTTCCAGGTTGTAAAAGTCGGGAATAATCGGAGAAGATACCGAATCGATATCTTCAATTGAATCTGTTAAATAATCGATGTTTAGTGATTTTGTCAACGCTCTTCTTGTATTTAAATCAAATCTATCGAGGTTGAAAAAAAGCGCAAAATAACGAGGCAGGCTATAACTGTATCTGGAAAGGGATGACCCGTTTATTTCACTCTTGATACTGGGAAGGACAAAGCCATCAAACTCAGATTTATTTTCGAGCAACTTTTGCTCGCTATTGAAGAATAAAAACTCTAACTCGTCTATAAAAGGATCGCTATCAAAGTAAAATTCGTTCTTCACTAGAGAGACTGTAGTTGATTCTTCCTGATTAACATTATTTATTTTATAAGGACCCGAGCTAACCGGATTGAGGTTATGGTTCGAAAATTGAAAATCGTCATTTGCAACTTCACTCCAAATATGTTCAGGGATCGGTTTTAATGTTAGTTTTTCAAAAAATAATGGTGAAGAGCTTTCAAGATTAAACTCAATTGTTCTCGAATCTATTTTTCGAGCATCCACCCCCTCCCAAGCAACTCTTAAAGGACTTTGAATGGCACGATCTTGAATTTTTTCTACCGTAAAAATAACATCATCGGCTGTAATCGGTTTGCCGTCGGACCAGTGTATATCTTCTCGCAATTTGATTTCGAAAGTTATTTTATCTTCGGTAGTTACCTCTTCAGCCAAGTGAGGCTTTAGATTATTCTCTTTATCATAAGTCATTAATCCGGAAAAGAGTAGTTCAGTTAAGTCGTTATCAACTTCATTCTTTTCGCTGTAGATGGGGTTTAAAAAACGAGGCGATCCGACAACACCTTCAGTGTAAACACCGCCCGAGGAAGGAACTTCTTCCGTATTTTTAATATAAATAAACAGGAGGGCGGATAAAATCAGCAATAAAAAAAATGTAAATATTATTGCAATATTTTTTTTATTTCTGTTTTTTAAGAACCTCTTGAGCTGCCGGTAAGCAGCTATTTTTAGATCAGCCTTCATTTAGACTAGCAGGTTTAAGATCGCAAAACCAATAAAAAGAATACCCAAGACGATAGTGAGAGTAAAGAGATGTTTTTGAGGACCTCTTCTGGTAGATGAAAATTCTCCCGACTGACCGAAAGAACCACCCATGGCTGCTTTTCCTTGCTGTAGAAGAATAACGGTAATTAGCAAGACAGCAACTATAATTTGAATGTAGGGCAAGATTTGTGAAAAATTCATAAATTTATTCTAAAAGTAAAGATAAAATTAAGTTTACAAGCCACAGTAAAATTATAAAGTAGATAAGAGACCCCAAGTCACTAAAAATTAATTCGTAAAAGGCGAGGTCAACAAAATATACTATAGCGATGTTGATTATAAGAGAAAAAAGGCCGAGTGTCAAAATACGAAGAGGAAGGGTGATCAGTTTTAAAATCGGCTTCACGAAAAAATTTAAAAAACCCAAAATTGAGCCGGCAAGAACAAGCATTTCAATAGTACCGTCAAAATAAACTCCGGATAGATACAGATGAGCTAATCTCAGAGATATTATACCAGCTAAAAGTTGTGAAATTAACTTAGTCATTGTTTCTAATTGTATCATACAAAGAAAAAAATAAAAAATAAAAGTTGGGCTTGACAAAGAAAAGTTGATAAATAATAATGTTGTTAGCACTCCAAGGTTGGCTCTGCTAAAAGGTCGCAGTTACAAGTTTAAAAAATAAAGAATATGAACTTAAAACCACTTGCCGATAATATAGTTATAAAACCACAACAAAAGGAGGAAAAAACTGAGAGCGGGATTCTGCTTCCCGATTCTGCCGGAGA
The DNA here is from genome assembly GCA_964399315.1 of uncultured Candidatus Saccharibacteria bacterium. GTDB lineage: Bacteria > Patescibacteriota > Minisyncoccia > Minisyncoccales > PWPS01 > PWPS01. The sequence goes on along the minus strand of CAYNQG010000016.1, from coordinate 4,682 downwards.
AAGCAAGCCCGAAAGAGGAACGGTCGTTGCCATAGGACCGGGAAAACGTAATAAAGATGGAGAAAGAATGAAGCCGGAACTAAGTGAAGGGGACGAAGTTATATTTACCAAGTACGGCCCCAATGAAATTAAGGTTGATGAAGACGACTACCTTATCGCAAAAGAGGATGATATTTTAGCTATTGTAGAAAAATAACAAATCTTTGCAAAGAGCAATTGCTCGAAGTAAAGGTTTAAGATTATGCCCAAAGATATTTACTACGGAGAAGACGCAAGAAAAAAACTCAAAAAAGGAGCCGATAAGTTAGCTGATGCAGTTAAAGACACTCTCGGCCCAAGAGGAAGAAATGTTGTTCTTTCTGAATCTTTCGGATCTCCAACCATTACTAACGATGGAGTTAGTATAGCCGAAGATATAGAATTAAAAGATGAAGTGGAAAATGTTGGATGTCAGATAATTAAAGAAGTTTCAGCAAAAGCCAACGATGCTGCCGGAGATGGAACCACTACTGCTACGGTATTAGCCAGATCAATTATTTCTGAAGGACTTAAAAACGTTACCGCCGGAGCCGACCCTCTTTCTCTTAAAAGAGGAATTGAAAAAGGAACCGAGGCGATTGTTAAGGAACTGGAGAAATCAGCTCAAAAAATTGATAAAAAGGAAGAGATTGCTCAAGTAGCTACTATCTCTGCTGAAGATGAAGAGATGGGTAATCTCATTGCTGAAGTTATGGAGGAAGCCGGAGAGGATGGAGTCGTAACCGTTGAAGAGTCGAAGACGTTCGGCCTTGAAAAAGAAGTAGTTAAGGGACTTCAATTGGATGAAGGTTACGTATCTCCTTACATGGTTACTGACCAAGAGCGAATGGAGGCATCTTTTAAAGACCCTCAGATATTAATTACTGATCAAAAGATATCTTCCGCTAAGGATATTGTTCCGATTTTGGAAAAAGTTTCTCAAGGAGGAGGAAAGAATCTGGTTATCATCGCTGAAGAGATAGAAGGAGAGGCTCTTGCCACTTTGGTCCTAAACAAACTCAGAGGTGCATTTGAAACTCTTGCAATTGAAGCTCCCGGGTTTGGAGATAAAAAGAAAGAAATTCTTAAAGATATTGCTGCCGTAACCGGTGGACAAGTGATTTCTGAAGACGTTGGTCTTAAATTAGAAAAAGTTGAACCGCAGATGCTCGGTTCGGCAAACAAAGTTGTTGCAAGTAAAAACGATACCGTAATTACCGGCGGTAAAGGAGAGGAGAAAGAACTCAACAAAAGAATTAAACAAATTAAGACTCAGATCGAAAATTCTTCCTCTGATTACGAAAAAGAAAATCTTCAAAAAAGAGTTGCTAAGCTTACCGGTGGTGTTGCCGTCATTAAGGTCGGTGCTGCTACCGAAGTTGAGCAAAAAGCAAGACAGCATAAAGCTGAAGATGCTCTTTCGGCAACAAGATCTGCTATTGAAGAAGGAATTGTTCCCGGTGGTGGAGTTGCCTTCATTAGGGCGATTAAATCTCTGGAAAACTTGAAAACGGAAGGTGATGAAGAAACCGGAGTTGATATTCTAAGAAGAGCATTGCAGGCACCGGCAAGACAGATTGCTGAAAATGCTGGAGAAGATGGATCGGTTGTTGTTCAAAAAATTAAAGAAGGCAAGAAAAATTTTGGATTCAATGCCAAGACTTTAGAATACGAAGATCTGTTTAAAGCTGGAGTAGTTGATCCGAAAAAAGTTGTTCGAGTTGCACTTGAAAATGCCTCATCGGCAGCAGCTATGTTTCTTACCACTGAAACGGTTGTAGTTGATGACAAGAGCGAAGAAGATAATTCCGGAGGCGGAGGAAGACCCGCCGGAGGAATGGGAATGGGGGGAGGAATGGGAATGCCCGGAATGTAATCCTTCTAAATTCAAATAAAAAAGCCGCCCTTCTCGGGCGGTTTTTTTATTTAATTATGGTTATAGATTTAAGTATTTTATTGCCTATAAAAGGGTAATTAATTTCAAAATCAACAAAATTGGTAACATCATTATATTTTGCTATAATTAGAAAAATAATTTAAATATGATTATGAAAAAAACAATAACGATTACATTAACTTTCGCTTTCCTTTTTGCCGGTATTGCTTACGGTCTTCCTCAACAAGCTCAACGGACTGAACAGGCGCCGGGAAGAGAGAGAGCAATAGAAAGAATTGAGGAAGCTATCAACAGAATTAAGGAGATTAATCCTGATTTTAATGATCAAGGGTTAAGAAGAGCTTTAGAGTCACTTAAAAAACAAGAGGAGAGTTTTTGCTATGAGTTTACAGCAGGGTTAGAATATGAAGATGAAGGAGAGGAGGTAGAGAAGCTCCAAAGAGCTTTAAAGGAAACGGGGAATTTTAATAAGTCGATAGATGGTGTTTATGGTTGGGATTTAGCTAAATCTCTTTATGAGTTTCAAAACGAAAACCAAATTGAATTAGAAGGAGTAGCAAAATTTGGATTTACTCTTAAAGGAGAAGTAAGAGAGGTTTTGAATGATAAATTTGATTGTGAAAGTGGTGAAGCGGAAAAAGCTGAAGAAGGAGAAGAAGCTAAGGAAGATGTCTTTGGAGTCATTACAGAATGTAATGAAGGAGAGTGCGGATGGGTTTCAACCAATTGTTGCCCTGAAAATGCGGGAGCTAATTGGGAGTGTGTAAATAAAGAGGAGACTAATATAAATTGTGATGAAGATGTTATGTGCCCTCAAGTAATAAGCCCTAAACCTACTTCTGATTGTAATTGTGTAGAAGGAGTTTGTGAAGGTGAGGCTAATCGTGGTGGAGGGTTGGAAGTTAGATAGTCTCCATATTGCTTAAAAGAAAACCCGCCACCCGGCGGGTTTTTTGTTTTAAAAATGACATTGTCATTCTGAGGAAGTAAAACGACCGAAGAATCCCTCCGAACAGCTCGTCATTCTGAAGGAGCGAAGCTACTGAAGAATCTCATCTAAAACGCCACCATGAAGAGATCCTTCACCCTTCGTAAACTCAGGGTTCAGGATGACGGAGTGTGTTATGTCATTCTGAGGCGTAGCCGAAGAATTCCTTCTAAAACCAACATACACAAAGAGATTCCCGCCCGCCTACCTCCTGCCGAAAGGCTAGCGAGGGGGATTATTACTGTGTTTCGGGCGGAGTCGGGAGTGATGGAGAGAGCTACCATCTAATCTCTAGCATGGAAGAATGTGAGAGTTCGAACCTCTCTTTAACTTGTGAGAGGTCGGACCTCTCACAATTTTAACTTAAAATTATATCTCAATCTCGAAGGTTAAGATATGAGTTAGATCTATCTGATTAGTTTTAAGGTTCAAATTATCCTATTTTGTGTTATAATGGACGCATGATAAAGAAAAAAATTAAAGAAAAAATAAAAAGTTCTTTGAACGAGATTTACGATCAAGTCGTAGATTTAAGTGGACTAGAGTTGGAAATACCGGCGGATGAAAATCATGGTGATTATTCTAGCAACATATCTTTTAAGTTAGCCGGTAAACTGCAAAAAGACCCTAAGGAGATAGCTTCCAAGTTGGCCGAAAATCTTTCCGGAGATCTTTTTAACTGTAAAAGTAAGGGTGGTTTTTTAAATTTTTATTTAACCAATTCTTCCTTAGAATCTATTTTGGAGAGAACTTTAGAGTTTGATTTCGATGAAGTGGATAAAACTATGGTCTTAGACTATTCAGCACCCAACATTGCTAAGCCTTTTGGAATTGGACATTTGCGATCAACTATTGTGGGGCAGTCAATTTATAATATATATGAATTTTCAGGATGGGATTGCGTTGGTGTTAATCATTTAGGTGATTGGGGTACTCAGTATGGTAAATTGCTCTATAAAATAATTAAGGATGAACTTAATCCGGAAAATCTGTCCGTGAAAGAACTGGAGAAGATTTACGTAGATTTTCATAAAGAAGCGAAAAAGAATCCGGAGATGGAAGACGAGGCTAGAAAATGGTTTAAAAAATTAGAAGATGGAGATAAGAAGGCGCTTAAAATCTGGAAAAAGTGTGTCGAAACTAGTCTGGAAGAATTTAATAAGACTTATAAGTTGCTAGATGTGGATATAGACCACGTAATGGGAGAGAGCTTTTATCAGGACAAGATGGAGGCAGTGATAGAGGAAGCTAGGGAAAAAGGAGTGGCTAAAGAGTCTCAGGGAGCGCTTATAGTTGATTTTGGTGGAGATATGCCCCCAGCTATGCTCTTGAAGTCAGATGGAAGTACTACTTATTTTACCAGAGACCTGGCTACAGTTAAGTATAGAACCGAACGATGGGATCCGAACCTCTTTATTTATGAAATAGGAGCTGATCAAAAATTACATATGCGTCAATTATTTAAAGCTGTAGAGATGATGGGCTGGAAAAAGAAGGATTGCTTTATGCATGTTGCCCATGGAATGTACAGATTGAAAGACGGCGCGATGTCGACTAGAAGAGGAAAAACTATTCATCTGGAGGACGTCTTAAGTGAAGCGATAGATAGAGCGGAGAGAATAGTAGAAAATTCGGAGACGGCCGGAGATATGACCGATAAAGAAAGAAGAGAGATTGCTAGAACGGTGGGAGTTGGGGCGGTTAAGTATGCCGACCTAAAGAGACACTACAAAAAAGATATTGTCTTTGATTGGGATGAGGTACTCAATTTAAAAGGAG
>CAYNQG010000015.1:0-12086 GCA_964399315.1 uncultured Candidatus Saccharibacteria bacterium | reverse complement strand
AAACACTAGAAAATAGGAAAGATGCTGAGCTTTTCAGTTTTTATGATGGCCCTCCGTTTGCAACCGGAAAGCCTCACTATGGACATGTGCTGGCAAGTAGCATCAAGGATTCCGTTTTGCGGTATAAAACAATGAGAGGCTACAGAGTGCCCAGAAGAGTTGGTTGGGATTGTCACGGACTTCCAATTGAGAATTTGATAGAAAAAGAGATTGATGTAAACAGCAAGCGGGAAATTGAAGAAGAGGTTGGGATTGAAAAGTTTAACCAAAAATGTGAAGACTCCGTCTTTAGATGTGTAGACGACTGGAAAGAGACTCTCTCCAGGATAGGAAGATGGGCTGATTATGAAAATGATTATTCAACAATGGATAAGGAATATACTGAATCCGTTTGGTGGGTCTTTAAAAAGCTTTGGGATCAAGACCTGGTTTACAAAGATTATAGAATTTCCCCCTATTGTCCTCGCTGCGGAACGCCCATTTCCAATTTTGAGGTAAATCAGGGTTATGAGATGACTACGGATCCGTCCGTATTCATGAAGATGGAAGTGACCGATGGTGATTTTGAGGGAGTTAAACTTTTAGCTTGGACTACCACCCCTTGGACTCTACCCGGCAATGTTGCTTTGGTTGTCGATAAGGATTTTGATTACGTACTGATCGAAACCGATAAAGAAGAGCTTATTTTAGCTAAAAAACGGCTGGAAGTAATTGATGACGATTACGAGATTAAAAAGGAGATGAAGGGAGCTGATCTCGAAGGGTTGAAATACAAGCCGCTCTACCCTTACATGGAAAAGGCCGGTCCGAAAGGAATTGAAAATTGTTTTCAAGTCTATTTAGCTGATTTTGTCACTCTCAAAGAAGGAACCGGAATAGTTCATACCGCCGTGATGTACGGTGAAGACGATTTTGAGCTTGGAAAAGAAAAAGATTTACCTTTCTTCCACCTGGTTGATGAAGAGGGTAAGTTTAATGAGCACGGCGGTCAATTTGAAGGTATGTTCGTAAAGAAGGCCGACCGTTACGTATTGGAAGATTTGGAAGAAAGAGATCTACTCTACAAAAAAGAAGATTACGAGCATTCCTATCCGTTTTGTTGGCGCTGTGATACTCCGCTTTTGTACTATGCATTTGACAGTTGGTACATAAAAGTGACCGCTTTCAAAGACGAGCTTCTGGAAAACAATAAAAAAATTCACTGGGTTCCCGAACACGTCAAGGAGGGCCGGTTCGGCAACTGGCTGGAAGGAGCCAGAGATTGGTCCGTCTCCAGAAATAGATTTTGGGGAGCTCCGATTCCCGTTTGGGAGTGTAGTGAGTGTGACTCACAAAAAGCAGTAGGATCAGTAGAACAGCTGGGTGAAGATCCGGAAGATCTGCATCGTCCACATATAGATAAAGTTACGATTGATTGTGAGGATTGTGGGGGAGAAATGAACCGAGTAGAGGAAGTGTTTGACTGCTGGTTCGAATCCGGGTCAATGCCCTACGGGCAGTTTCATTATCCGTTTGAAAATAAAAAGGAGGCCGAAGAAGCTTTTCCGGCCGACTTTATTGCCGAGGGGATGGATCAAACTAGAGGATGGTTTTATACTCTACACGTACTGGCAACGGCTCTTACTCTCGAAGATAATGATTTAGGCAAATCAAAACCGGCCTACAAAAATGTAGTTGCTAACGGATTACTTTTGGACGAAACCGGTAAAAAGCTATCCAAGAGACTAAGAAATTATCCGGAGATGGATCATATATTTAACAACTATGGAGCCGATTCACTTAGATTTTTCCTTCTATCTTCCACTAAGATAGGAGAAGACTATAGATTCTCAGAAGATAGAGTTAAAGAAACTAACAGAAAGGTAATTTCAACTCTCTGGCACAGTCATTCATTTTTTGACACTTACGCTAATGAAGAGGACCTGAAGGGAGAAGTTGAGATCAACCACATCTTGAACAGATGGATTATTTCCAAGGTAAACAGAGCCAATAAGAATTTAATTGAATATATGGACGATTATAAATTAACCGAGGCTTCCAGAGAAGTGGAGGTGTTAATTGACGATCTCTCCAACTGGTACATTCGCAGATCAAGAAGAAAATTGCAAAAACCACAAACCGAAGAGGAGAAGAAAGAATTTACACAGACATTTCATTTTGCCCTGACATCTATAGTTAAAATGTTAGCTCCTTATGCACCATTCGTTTCTGACTATCTCTACAGGGAGCTTACCGGTGAAAAGTCGGTTCATTTGGCTAATTTTCCGAATCCGGATGAGAAATTAATGGATGATGAACTGGAAAGAGAGATGAAGCTGGTTAGAAAGATAGCTCAGGAGGGTCTGGCGGAACGGTCTAGGAATGAATTAAAGGTTAGACAACCTCTGGCGAAGATGACCATAACGGAAGAGATTAGTAAAGAGTCTAAAGAGGTGCTCATGGACGAAGTGAATGTAAAAAAGATTATTGTCGGAGATGAATTTAAGTTGGATACGGACCTAACTCCGGAGTTAAAAGAAGAGGGAGCGTCCAGGGAAATAGTTAGAAGAACTCAACACTTGCGCAAAAAGGCGGATTTACATCCGGATCAAAAAATAAATCTCTTTTATGAAGGTGATTTTGACGATATATTTCAAAAAAGAGCTGACTACTTTAAAAAAGAGACTTCGTCCGTAGAGATTTCCGATTCCATAGATGAAGCCGAATGGACTAAATCAGTCAAGGTAAATGGCGAGGATTTGAAGCTGGGGATTAGCATTAAAAACTAACGATGTTCGTCCGCTACAGAACCGAGGCAATTTTCTTAAAGAAGCTAAAAAGGTTCGAGGCGGATGAATATTTAATAGTCTATAGTAGAGATTTTGGGAAGATAGGGGTTACCGGCAAGTCGATAAGAAAGATAAAGTCGAAACTCCGCTCCAGTTCAGAGCTTTTCTGTTATAGTAGCATAGAGTTTATCAGGGGTCGTTACTATAATATATTGACTGACTCAGAGTTAATTAAGGGAATGACCGAAATTAAAAAAGACCTCTCCAAAATGTCAGTAGCTTTTAAGATGACCGATCTTTTGGATTCTTTTTTAGCAGAAGAAGAAGAGGATAGTCGGTTATGGCTCTTTATTCGTAAAAGCTTCCTCTTTCTTGAAGAGTTGGATGTTGATAAACAAAATAAAAAGGAGGACTTGCAATCATTCTACTACTATTTTGCTTTTAAGTTTTTGGAAATGCTGGGGTATGGATTACAAGTTGAGAGTTGCACTGTAGGAAAAGGAAAAAATGTGGATATTTTTAGTCCCAGGGAAGGAGGTTTTGTTTGTCGAGTTTGCGCTAAAAAAATTAAAGATCCATTAAAGGTTAGACTAACTCAAAAAGATATATTATTTATTAAGGCGATTGGAGAAAATAATTTTGAAAACTTTTTTGACCTTTGTCTTGAATTCGATTCGTTGGATGAAGTTTTAAAAAATTACATTGCCCTTCTTCCCTCCCGATTGTCTTGAAGCACCGGTTTTTGTCTGATAGAATAAATAAGAGGTAAATTAGAAAATTATGAAAAAAATATTTAAAAAAATAGCATTCTTCAGTTTTTTTCTTGCCATTGCTGCAAGTGTTGTCGCTTTAATATACTTTGAAAGAGGTAGTTTTTCCGAGTCCGATCTGAGGGTTGAAATAAGAGGGCCCGAAGAAGTTGAAGTTGGAGAAATTGTTGATTACTCTATCATCTATAGAAATAATAGCGATATAAAGCTGGAAAATGTTTCTGTTACCTTTGAATATCCACATGCTTCGGTTCCGGTTCGGGATGAAGAAGACGTTGTTGAAGAAAGAGAATCTCTTAGAGTTACTGAAAATTTAGAAGACCTAAATCCCGGAGAAGAGGAGATTATTGAGTTTAAGGGGAAAATATTCGGAGAAGAGGGTGATTCTGTAGTGGCAAAAGCCTGGTTTGAATATTCTCCGCAAAATTTATCAGCACAGTATGAAGTTGAAAGAACTCACACCGGAATTATAACTGAAGTTCCAATTAATTTTGAGTTTGATCTTCCTAATCAAAAAGAGGCCGGTGAAGAATTCCCATTTCGAGTTAGATATTTTTCTCAACTGGACCAAGATTTGGATAATTTGGGAATAAGATTGAATTATCCAGGAGAATTTGAATTTTTGCGTAGCACTCCTCAAGGACTTGAGAATAATGAATGGGAGAGAAGCCTTCCTTCAAATCAAGGAGGATTAATTGAAGTGTTTGGTAAATTGAATGGTGATCCCGGAGATATTAAAGGGTTTACTGGAGAGTTGGGTGTTTGGAAGTTTGATAGATTCATCTCTCTTAAAAAGATAAATGGAGAGGTTTTAATTCCGCAACCGAATTTGTTTGTAGATGTGCTTGTTAATGATTCAGCAGATTATATAGCTAATCCGGGAGAGGATTTACTGTACGATATATATTTCAAAAATATAGGTGATCAAGTCATGGAAAATCTTTTCCTCACCATTGATCTGGATACTGATATTTTGGACATGGACGAAACCGAATCGATGGGGGGTAGATTTCAAAAGGAGGCCGGATCAATTATCTGGAGCCATTCATCTTTTCCCGAATTGAGAAGGCTTGCTCCCAATGAAGAAGAGAAAATATCTTTTTGGACGCAAGTAAAAGAGGAGGATTTGCCATATAATCCGGAAGCGGTTATATCAATTAATCTAGAACAAGTAAGGCAAGAAAAAAGAACTAAGGTGAATACGGATATTAATTTTGATCAAAGGTTTTCTATTAGAGATGAGGATCCCTTTAACTCAAGTGGTCCTCTACCTCTCAGCCTCAACAATCCCAGCACTTATACTATAACTTGGGAGATTGATAATTTGTATAACGATCTTAAAAACGTGAGAGTGGAAAGCACTCTTCCCGAAGATGCGGGGATTGTAGAGAGCGAATACTCGGAATATTCTGAATTTGATTACAACTCAACGACCGGAGAAATAGTTTGGTCTCTTGATGAAATAGAAAGAGGTGCCGGTGCCAGCCACAGCTCTCCGACTCTAAGTTTTCAGGTAGAGATAATACCAACTGCTTCTGCCGAGGGAGATGTAGAATTACTCGGTGAGACCGAACTGAGAGCTACTGACAACTGGACAAATGAAGATCTCTCTAGAGAATTTGAATCGCTTACACACGGCAATCTATTAGAGGTTGCCGATATAAGAATAGATTCCGACCCCGTAGAGTTTACCTTTGAAGAGGGCGAAAAAAATGACGAAGATGACGAAAATGAAAGTAATTAAAAAAATATGCAAGAAAAAATAAAAAATATAATTTCACTTACAAAGAGAAAGGGATTTGTTTTTCCATCCTCCTTAATTTACGGAGGTTTCAGCTCAACTTATGATTTTGGACCAAGAGGAGTGGAGTTAAAAAGAAATCTTAAAAACGAGTGGTGGAAAGAGATGACTCAAAAACAAAAAGATGTTGTCGGTCTCGATTCTTCTATAATTATGAATCCTAAAATATGGCAAGCTTCAGGACATCTTTCAAAAGGATTTGCTGACAAACTTAGCGAGTGTAAAGAATGCCATCAGAGATTTAAAGACTTAGAGGAGGATGGTAAGAGCACTGATGAGTGTCCAAGTTGTGGAGGTGAGCTTATGGAGCCCAGAGACTTTAATTTAATGATGAAGACATTTGTTGGGCCGGTTGAAGATAGTGCAACCACTGCCTATCTTAGAGCAGAAACCTGCCAGGGTATTTTTGTAAACTTTAAAAATGTAATGGACTCGATGAGAGTTGATTTACCCTTCGGTATTGCTCAAATCGGTAAATCTTTCAGAAACGAGATTACTCCCGGTAATTTTATCTTCCGAATGAGAGAGTTTGAGCAAATGGAAATGCAGTGGTTTTGCAAAGAAGATGAGGCCGATGACTTTTTTGAGTTTTGGTTGGAGCAAAGATTAAAATGGTATGAAAGAATGGGAATAGACATGGATAAAATCAGAAAAAATGAAATAGGAGAAGAGGAAAGAGCTCATTACGCACAAAGGCAGGTTGATATTGAATATAAGTTTCCGTTCGGATGGGGAGAGATTGAAGGAATTCATAATAGAGGTGATTGGGACCTTTCAAATCACTCCAAGAACAGCGAGCAAGACCTGTCTGTTGACGGAGAACATCCTTGGGTTATTGAAACGTCGGTTGGTGTAGAGAGAGCCTTTCTAGCCTTTCTTACTGACTCTTATGAAGAATTAGAGGATGGAAGGGGTGATTCATCGGGTAGAACTGAAAAGGTTCTTAGATTCGATCGTAAGCTCGCACCTACTAAGGTAGCGATATTTCCATTACTTAAAAACAAAGAAGAGTTGGTCGAAAAAGCTGAGGAGGTTTTTGAAGAAGTGCGAGGTGATTTCTCAGCTATCTATGATGAAACCGGATCCATTGGCAAAAGATACAGAAGGCAGGACGAAGTCGGTACTCCGCTTTGTGTTACTGTAGATTTTGACAGTCTGGAAGATGATTCCGTCACCATCAGAGAGCGAGACAGTATGAAACAGATTAGAGTGCAGATTAAAGATTTGAGTGAGATTATTAAGAAATTTTTAAACGGAAGTGATATTCTTGAGCTAGGAGAAGAAGTTTAAAATGCAGGATTACAAAAAAGAAAAATTGAAAAATGGGGTTGATTTAATAACCGTGCCTCAAAAAGGAACACGAGCGGTTGTTGTTTTAGTTTTAGTTAAAACGGGATCGAAGTATGAAGAGAGGGAGGTTATGGGTATCTCGCACTTTTTAGAGCATATGCTGTTTAAGAAGACGGAGAAAAGACCTTCTCCTCTTGATATTGCCGAAACCCTGGATCGGGTTGGAGGATCTTATAATGCTTTCACTTCTGAAGATTTTACCGGATATTATGCTAAAGTTGATCGAGAAAAACTGGATTTGGCTCTCGATTGGGTTTCAGATATTTACCTCAACTCCCTACTTCCCGAAGAGGAGATAGAGAAAGAAAAAGGAGTTATTGCTGAGGAAATTAATATGCGATATGATAATCCGATGACTTACACTCAGGTTTTATGGCAGAGACTTCTTTACGGAGATCAGCCAGCCGGCTGGGATGTAGCCGGAACCAAGGAATCGGTTGCCGGAATTAGCAAAGAAGATCTCGAGGAGTATATGAAAACTCAGTATAGTGCTGAAAATACTTTGGTGGTTTTAGCGGGAGATATCAAACATAAGGAGGGTAAGTCAAAGATTGAAGATTATTTTAACGAGATAAATGGAAGCAAGCCAAAGAAAAAGACGGAGGTCTTTGAGTCTCAGACTAGTCCTGAAGTAAGTCTACTCACTAGAGATACTGATCAGACTCATTTAGCTCTGGGGTTTAGAGGGTTCAGGGATGCACGGCCGGAGCGATACACACAAGAGGTTATTGCTACATTTTTAGGAGGAATGATGAGCTCTAGACTTTTTACCGAGGTAAGGGAGCGACTCGGATTAGCCTATTACATTCAAGCCGCAGCATCGAGTAACCCCGATACCGGATATCTGGTTTCCAGAGCCGGGCTTGATAATTCCAATGCAGAAAGAGGGATAGTGGCTATCCTGAATGAGTTTTCCAAGTTAAAGAAAGAGAAGGTTTCTGAGCGAGAATTAAAAAAGGCGAAGGACTATATAAAGGGAAAAACTACCCTAAAGCTGGAGTCATCGGACTCAGTTGCCTTTTATTATGGTAGACAAGCTCTTTTGGAGAGATCAATCCTAACCCCAAAAGAACTTTTCAAGCGAATAGATGCAGTTACCGCCGAAGAGATTATGGAGGTGAGCAGAGACATGTTCACTATCGACAATCTCAACCTTGCCATGATAGGGCCTTTTGAGAATGAGACTGAATTTAGAGAGATTTTATCTCAAAATTTTAATTAATATTTTAATTAGATGAATCATAAGGAAACACTTGATATTTCCTGGGGAACTATTTTTAAGATTGCTATAACGGTAATCGGCTTTTTTCTGCTTTATCAGACAGCAGATATTTTGGTATTTTTCATCTTCGCCCTGATTATATCAATTTTAGCCACCCCCGGCGTTAAAAAGCTTAACAGATTCGGAATTCCTAAAACTGCTGCTGTTATCTTAATCTACCTTTCTGCTTTTGGCTTTATAAGTTTTTTTCTGTACCTTCTAATACCCGCATTCTCAAATGAACTAAGAGAGTTTTCCAGGTTGATGCCTGAATATCTAGAAAGAATCTCTCCCGTCTTGGAAGGGGTTGGTGTTCAGGCTTTTCAGAGTGTGGAAGGTTTTCTGAACTCGCTTCATGAATCAAGTGAAATGATAGCTGCTAGTGCTTTTAATGCCTTGGCTGCAATTTTCGGCGGTCTATCAACCACTCTTTTCGTTATTACGATGGCAATATTTTTATCGCTTGAAGATGGACCGATTGAGAGAATGATTGAACTTGTTTTTTCTGAGAAAGAAAAAAATCAGGCTTTAGTTGTCTGGAGAAGAGCACAAAGGCAAGTTACGAGCTGGTTTTTTGTTCGTGTTTTAGCTTGTGTATTTGTCGGATTGGCTTCTTACATTGCATTTTATCTATTTAATGTTGAGTACGCTCTTCTCTTTTCATTTATCGGTGGAATATTTAATTTTGTTCCTTATGTTGGGCCGGCTGTAGCCGGAGGAGTCTTCTTTGTAGTTATTTTACTGGATAGCACTTGGAAAGCTGTTTTTGCCTTGATTGCATTCGGTGTAATACAAACCATCGAAAGCAGTGTTCTTTCACCTATTTTGTCTAAAAAATACATGGGCCTTTCTCCGGTCTTAGTTCTACTTGCTCTGGTTATGGGAGGTGCTCTGTGGGGCTTTTTGGGTGCAATTTTAGCCATCCCTTTAACCGGAATAATATTTGAATTTTTTAAAGAGTTTATAGAGAGAAGAAAAAATAGGTTATCTTCCTAAATTATGCTTTACATAGTAGGAACTCCAATAGGAAACTTATCCGATAGAACGGAACGAATGATTAAAACCCTGAAAGAAGTAGATGCTGTTTTGTGTGAGGATACCAGAGTGACGGGAAAACTATGTAGTAAATTTGGGATTAAAACTTCTCTTATTAGCTACCACCATCACAGCAATGATGAAAAGAAGGCAAAAATACTCAAAAAATTGAAGGAAGGAGAAGATTTGGCTTTGGTTACTGATAGCGGCACGCCGGGAGTAGCCGATCCGGCGGGCAAGCTTATTAAAATGATAGTCGATGGGGGAATGGATGTTGAGATAGTTCCGATTCCGGGTCCTTCTGCGGTAACAGCTGCTGCCAGCATATCCGGATTTTACATGAATAAGTTTACTTTTTTAGGCTTTCCTCCAAAAAAGAAGAAGAGAACTGATTTTTTTAAGGAAGTGCTTTCATATGATCATCCGGTTATATTTTATGAATCTCCGCACAGAATATTAAAGACTCTACAAGAGTTAGTTGCTTTGGATGAACACAAAGAAGCAGTTGTTTGTCGAGAATTAACTAAGAAATACGAAAATATTTATCGAGGAAAAATTAAAGATATTTTTAATAGATTAAGTGAAGAACCGCACACAAAGGGAGAATTTACGGTAATAATCAACAACTAAACCTATGGACAAGTTTTACATTACAACCAGCATCGCCTATACAAACGCTCCTCCACATATCGGATTTGCTCTAGAACTTACTCAGGCGGATGTTCTTGCCAGATATAACAGAAAAAAAGGCAAAGAAACCTTATTTTTAACGGGAACTGATGAGCACGGCCAAAAGATAGCTAAAAAGGCCAAGGAGGAAGGTGTTACTCCTCAAGAATTTGTTGACGGAGTAGTCAAGAGTTTTCAAGATTTGATTAATGATCTTAATATTTCCAATGACGACTTTATAAGAACTACGGACAAAGATCGCCATTGGCCGACGGTGGAGAAGTTGTGGAAAAAATTGAAAGAAAACGGCGATATTTATAAAAAAGAATATACCGGGTATTATTGTGTAGGGTGCGAGGCCTTTTTGACTGAAAAAGAGCTAATCGATGGGGTTTGCCCCAATCACGACACGGAGCCGGAAGAAGTGGAAGAGGAAAACTACTTCTTTAAACTTTCAAAGTATGAAAAGGAAATCAAGGAACTTATTTCCAATGATGAGCTAGAGATAATTCCGGAAGGAAGAAAAAAAGAGATGCTGTCATTTTTGGAAGATGGTTTAAAAGATATAAGTGTTTCCAGGTCCGAAGAGAAATTAAAATGGGGAATACCGGTTCCCGGCGACGACAGCCAGCGAATGTATGTTTGGGTTGATGCTTTAAGTAATTATATTTCTGCCCTGGGGTATGCTGATGAAGATGATAAATTTGATAAATTTTGGCCGGCTGATGTTCATTGTATCGGAAAAGATATTTTGCGATTCCACTCTATTATTTGGACCGGAATTCTTCTTTCGGCTGAGATTGAAGTACCTAAAAATATTTTTGTTCATGGCTTCGTTACGTCTCGCGGCAAGAAGATGTCCAAGTCTTTGGGCAATGTAGTTGATCCGTTCAAGCTTCTGGAGGAGTATGGGACTGACCCGGTTAGATATTATCTACTTTCGGAGATTCCCTCTACCGCAGATGGCGATTTTACCCATAAAAAATTTAGAAATAGGTATAATTCCGATTTAGCTGACGGATTGGGAAATCTAGTTTCCAGAACTATTGGACTAGCTCAAAAGATTGGTGTTGAGTTTGATGAGGAGCGGAAGGCTGGCGGAGAAATAATGAAAAAAGTTAGTCAGACTGAAAAAAAAGCTGATCAACATATGAGCAGTTATGAGTTTAAAAAAGCACTAGAAGAGATCTGGAACCTGATCCACTTTATGGATAGATATATCGAGAAAAAGAAGCCGTGGAAAGAATCTTGGGATCAAGAAAAAGTTATTTTTGAAATGCTGTATGCCTGCTATCATCTCCACGATTTATTACTACCTTTTTTACCTGAAACGGCAATAAAAATAAAGACTCAAATTGAAAACAATGAAAAAGAAATCCTTTTTCAAAAAATTTAATAGTTATCCAAAAAAACATGAATAACATAAGTAAAATAGCTTTTCAAGGAGAAAAAGGTTCTTATGGGGAGGAGGCGGCTCACAACTTTTTTAAAGACGAAGAAGTGAAGACGGTTCCGGTTGATTTTTATGAAGATGTATTTGAAATGGTGAAAACGGGTGGTGTTGATTTTGGAGTAGTGCCGGTTGAAAATACTTTGCGAGGAAGCGAGGGTAAAATATTTAGTTTACTAACAAAATCTCCCTTATTTATTTACGGAGAAACTGAGATCAGAGTTGATTATTGCTTGATCGGTCCGGAGTCGCAGAAAAAAGATATAAAGAGGATTTTTGTTAATCCGGAAGCTATAGAGCAGACAAGAGGGTTCATAAAGAGGCAGGATTATGTTGTAATACCTTCTTATAGGCCGATGGAAAGGCTAAAGATTGTTGCAGATAAAGGTGAGAGCAAGACCGGTGCTATATTTAATGAGAGGGCAGCTGAGAGCTTTGGGATGAAGATTTTGGAAAAGGATGTAGAGATTGAAGAAGAAGACTTTACTCGATATTTTATAATTGCCAAAGGGGAAAATAAGAAAGAAGATGAATATCTTAAAAAGACTTCGGTTGTTTTTCAGACCGGACATAAACCGGGAGCTTTATTGGAGATACTGGAAGAATTCAGTAAAAAACAGATAAACATGACTAGGATAGAATCTCAGCCGATTGCCGGCCATCCATGGGTATACCGATTCTTTTTGGATTTTGAAGGTGATAAAAGAGATCCGAAAGTTAAAAAAATATTTGAAAATGTTAAGGACAAGGCTTTATTTTTTAAGTTTTTAGGAACTTATCCGGTTAAAAATTAGACTGATTATTGTTGACAAAAATTTTATTGATAATATAATAATGTAAGCAAATTAGATAGTTTATGGAAACCTTAAGAATTAATTTATTTATCCTTATTGGATTTTTTACCGAATTAAATTCGGGAGGTTTCCGATTTGCTAAAATCTAATTTAAAGAAAAAAGAAATTTGAAACCTCCCGAGAGATCG
>CAYNQG010000014.1:0-15181 GCA_964399315.1 uncultured Candidatus Saccharibacteria bacterium | reverse complement strand
CTTGCCAAACTGCCTGCGAGAGCTTCTTCGAAAAGAGTATCTTCGCTTAGGAGTACCCTGCCTGCCGGCAGGCAGGTTTCAACCCCAATCTCTCGCTTGCGAGGTGATGTGAGAGCTTCTTCGAAAAGGGCTCTTCACTTAGAGAAGCTTTGCTTGTCTTTCAACTCAAATTCTGAAGTGGCGTAGTTAACACACGAACTTGGGAGAGGTTCGACCTCTCCCAATACCCTCTCCCAAGCTTTGTTGTTGGAAAAGTAATGGTTAAAAGTTAATGGCTGGTAGTTAATAGCAAATCCCCGTTAACGAATATTTATGTTTGATATTTTAAGCAGGGTGTAATATAATATAGTCAGATTTTAAGTTAATATCAGTTCGAGCTTCAAATTTCGAGCTTTTTCAAATGCCTGACAGACTAATAATTAAAGGTGGAAAAAAATTAAAGGGAGAGATTGATGTTCGTGGATCAAAAAACGCAGCAACTCCGATGATTGCTGCCACTCTTTTAGCTGAGGAGGGCGTATCCAAAATAACCAACCTACCGCTAATTGCCGATGTTTATAAAATGATTCGGTTGATTGAAAGCCTGGGAGCTAAGGTTGACTGGTGCGGAGATAGGAGTATTGAAGTTAATGCGGAAAATATTGATCCGAATAAATTGGATCAGAATTTAGTAGCTCAGATGAGGTCATCAATATTGGTTATGGGTCCGCTAATTGCTCGTTTTGGCGAGCTGTCAATCCGACATCCGGGAGGTTGCCTTATTGGGGCTAGGCCAATAGATACTCATTTAAATGGTTTGAGAGATTTAGGTGTAAATATAGAAACCGAAGAATTTGGAGCTGATGAATCTACGGATGCGGAAACTAAAAAGTCTCACATGTACCACTTAGAAGCAGCTGAGCTTAAGGGTAAAGAGGTGGTTTTAGATGAGTTTTCAGTGACCGGAACCGAGAATATGCTCATGGCCTCCGCTCTTGCTGAAGGTAGAACAAATCTCAAGATTGCTGCTGCTGAGCCACATGTTCAAAACTTAGCCCACTTTTTAAACAAAATGGGCGCTAATATCGAAATTGACGGCAATAACACTTATCAAATTGAAGGTCAAAAATCTCTTCACGGAGTAGAGCATAGGGTTATTCCTGATTATCTTGAAGCGGGAACGTTTATTGTTTTGGGCCTTGCTGCTGAAGGAGAGATCCTGATTAAAGATGTTCCCGAGGATCATTTGGATTTAACAATTTCCAGACTTAAAAAATTCGGAGGCGATATAGAGAAGGTTGAAGACGGCATCCTTAAGGTTAGGGGTAGTAATATGAACATTCCGGAAATACAGGCTATGCCTTACCCCGGAATTCCTACCGACCTCCAGTCACCGTTAGGTGTTTTAGCTACGCAGGCTGAAGGACTCACTCTTATTCATGATCCGATGTACGAAGGAAGGCTTAAATACTTAGAAGAATTGAATAAAATGGGGGCAGAGATTGTAATGTGTGATCCTCATAGAGCGATTATAAACGGGCCGACTAACTTGCACGGAACAAAGCTTGACCCTCTCGACCTCAGATCGGGAGCAGCGCTTATAATTGCCGGTATTATTGCTGATGGAGTGACTATAATCAAGGATGTTTCACAAGCTGATCGGGGTTATGAAGAGATTGAAAAGAGGCTGCGTAGAATTGGAGTGGATGTAAAAAGAATTAAAGAGTAAATAATATGTTTAAGAGAAAAATCGGAATTGATTTAGGAACCTGCAACTCGCTTGTCTTCATGCCCGGAAAAGAGATTATAATGAATGAGCCTTCCGTGGTCGCAGTTAGTGTTTCTGAAAATAAAATTCTAGCTGTTGGAAAAGAGGCAAAAGAAATGACCGGCAGAACCCCGGATACTATTAGGGTTTACAGGCCGCTCAAAGATGGAGTCATTGCTGAATATAGAATAACTGAAGCTATGATTAGGTATTTCATTGAAAAGGCGCCCGGCTTTAATTTTATAAAGCCGGAGTTAATGGTTGGAGTTCCGGCAGGAATTAGCTCTACTGAAAAGAGAGCCGTAACCGAAGCCGGTCTTTCTGCAGGAGCTAAAGCTGTTTATACTGTTCAGGAGCCGGTTCTAGCCGCTATTGGGGCCGGTATTCCGATTGATTCCTGTTCGGGACATATGATTGTTGACATTGGTGGAGGAACCACCGAAGTAGCGGTTATTTCTTTGGGTGGGGTAGTTTCCTCAACCTCGTTGCGGACTGCCGGAGACAGGATGGATGAGCAGATATCAGGATTCATAAAAGAAAAGCATAATATTGCGATTGGTGAAAAAACAGTTGAAGAGATAAAGATTAAAATCGGAAATGCATTAGCAGAAAAAGAAGAGCAGCAAATTGAAATAAGAGGAAGAGATTTAATCTCCGGACTGCCTAGAATGATTACGGTCTCTTCAAATGAAGTTTCGGACTCTATTCAAGATCCACTAATGGAGATAGTTGATGTAATCAAAAAAGTGCTTAGAGATACCCCTCCCGAATTATCTGCTGATATTATGGATAAAGGGATGGTAATTTCCGGTGGTGGTGCCTTGATTGAAAATATAGACACTTTAATTACCAGAGAGACCGGAGTACCCTCTTTTATTGCTGATGATCCTCTTTTATGTGTTGCTAAAGGGACGGGAATAGTGCTGGATAATTTAGATGCTTACAAGCGAAGCATAATGACTAAAAAATGAATTTAATCGGGCATCAAAAACAAAAAAGTTTGCTTGAGAAGATGGTTTCTTCAGAAAAGATTCCGCACAACATATTGTTTTCAGGCCCGGAATCCGTAGGTAAAAAGAAGGCCGCTTTTGAACTTGCAAAAATGCTGAACTGTCTTGACGATGGTTGTAATGAGTGTAAGGTTTGTAAAAATATAGATAGCTCCAGGCATGCGGACTTGTTAGTTATTGAGAAAGATTCAGAAATAAAGATTGATGATATTCGAGATCTACAAAAGAAAATTTCTCTTACCGGGGAAAGAAAAAAATCCTATAAGGTAGCAATAATAGATAGAGCTCACTTATTGAACAGCCAGGCACAAGCCTCTCTCTTAAAAACACTGGAAGAACCGAAAGGAAACACCCTTATAATTTTGATAACCGAATTGCCCAATACTTTGCTTGACACCATCTTGTCCAGGATGTGGTCAGTTAAATTTTCTCCGGTTGAAACTGAATTAATTCGAGAGAATCTGATTTCAAGGGGAGCTAGCAGTAAAGAGGCAGGCGAATTAGCAAAATTGAGTTTTTCTAAGCCCGGAATAGCAATAAAACTTTTTGAAGATGAAAAGTTTAAGAGTTACTGGCTCGAAAAGAAAGAAGAGTTGAAAGATTTGCGCGAATCAAACTTGGGAAAAAGATTTGAATACGTGAAGAAGATATCAAAAGACAGAGAAAAGGCAAGGGATATTCTTAAGATATGGTCATCCTTTTTAAGAAGAGAAATGCTTTCCGGTAGTGATGAGATTGCGAGAAAAAATAAAAAGTCATTGAGAACAATCGAAGACATTATCTTTCTTACAAATAAAACAAATGTAAATTTTAAGCTCGCTTTAGAAAAAGTAATAATCAATTTATAAAACCATGAAATACAAAGAATATATTAAAAAAGTAGAGCCGGAGATGGAGAAAGCGATTGAATACCTTCAAAAGGAGCTGGACAAAATAAGGGCGGATAGAGCAACCCCATCTTTGGTTGAAGATATAGTGGTAGATGCCTTCGATCAGCGTATGCCTTTAAAGCAATTGGCGGCAATTTCTTGTCCTGAAGAAAGACAAATTGTAATTGAGCCATGGAATAAGGATTATGTTAGAGCGATAGTTAATGCAATACAAAAAGCGAATAGTGAGCTAAATCCCATGCCCCAAGGAAAGCTGATAAGAGTTAATTTACCCCCAATGACAAAGGAGTACAGAGAAAGACTGGTAAAGAAGATATCCAAAATTAGAGAAGACGCCAGGATTTCAGTGAAAAGAGCTCGTGAAGAAGCCTGGAAAGAGGTTCAAAAAGCGGAAAATGAAGGAGATATAACTGAAGATGATAAATTTAGAGCTAAGGACGAACTTCAAGAACTGGTAAATAAGCACAATGAAAAAATTGATGATTTAATTGAAGATAAGAAGAAAAAAATTCAGTCATGAATCTAATTGTTGTAATATTAAGCCTGGTGCTACTTATTACCCTTCACGAGTTGGGGCATTTTCTGTTTGCTAAAAAATTCGACGTCAAAGTTCATGAATTTGGAATCGGAATTCCTCCCAGAATGATAGGTAAAAAAATAGGAGAGACGATATATTCGATAAACTGGATACCTTTGGGTGGTTTTGTTCGTATGCTTGGCGAAGATGAAAAAGTAGAAGATCAGAGAAGCTTTTCTCAGAAACCTATTTGGCAGCGAGCAATAATTTTAGTTGCCGGTGTAGTTAGTTTTTGGCTTGTTGCCATGCTTATTTTTGCTGTTGTTTCTTTTGGCTGGGGAGTTACCAGAGTTGAACTGGGTGAGGGGGATTTTAACGAAGCTTTTTTAGTGGGTCGAGGAGCGGACAATATTTTTATTGAGGCCTTAATTGATGAGGGAGCGCTTGAATTTGAAGAGGAAAAAATTGTTAATTCAGAGCAGTTTAATGATATTTTTTCAAAGCGCAGCAAAGCTGACTTTCAAAGAGAGGGAGATAATTTAACCATAGAATTACTTGATGAATCTTTAATTGGTTCACTGCGTTTCGGTGCTACTCAAACGGTTCACATAACTCGTCTTCAAGCTGGTGGGTTATGGATGGCTCTCAGGGGAGCTTTAGTCGGTGACGGACTTCCGGAGGGTGTGGAGCTGGGTGGTCCGGTTATGATTGGAGATATGGCCACTGATGCTCTAGACAGCGGTGTTGGTGACTATTTGATGTTTGTTGGAATGATCGCCACAGTTTTAGCTTTTATGAATATATTACCGATACCCGCTCTCGATGGAGGAAGGCTTCTATTTTTAGCGGTAGAAAAGGTAAAAGGATCTCCGATCCCCGAAAGGGTGGAAAGAAATGTTAATGCGGCTTTTTTCGTGCTGCTTTTAGCCTTAATGATAGCAATAACGATTAGAGATATAGTTAATATTTTTTAAACATGAGACAATCAAAACTTTTCACCAAAACAATCAAAGACAACCCTAAAGGAGAAGAGGCAAAAAACGCCCAACTTTTAATTAGAGGGGGATTTATAAACAAAGAGATGGCTGGAGTTTACTCCTATCTACCTCTAGGACTTAGAGTTATTAAAAAGATAGAATCAGTTATTAGAGATGAAATGGATAATACTCTAAGAGCCTCCGAGCTATTTATGCCCGCTTTACATCCTTTGGAAAACTACAAAAGGACCGGAAGAGAAAATATTGATGTTTTGTTTAGAACCGAGCTGGCAACGGGAAGAGAATTGGTTTTAGGGCAATCACACGAAGAAGTTGTTGTGCCTTTGGCTAAAAACCATATATTCTCTTATCGTGATTTACCGGTTTATGTTTATCAGATCCAAAATAAATTCAGAAATGAATTGAGAGCAAAGTCGGGAATTTTAAGAGGCAGAGAATTTTCAATGAAGGACCTCTATTCTTTTCATGCCAATGAAGATGATCTGAGTAAGTATTACGAAGAGTCAAAAAAAGCATATAAAAATATATTTAACAGGGTTGGAATTGGTGATGATACTTATATCACATTTGCCGATGGGGGAACTTTTTCCAAATATTCGCATGAATTTCAAACAGTAACCGAGGCCGGAGAAGATTTGATCTATTTGTGCCAGGATTGTGGTGTAGCAATAAATGAAGAGATTATTGATGAACAAGAAGAATGCCCTGAATGCGGCAAAGAGAAGAAGGGTCTAAAAAAAGAAAAAGCAATTGAGGTCGGTAATATATTTAAACTAAAAACAAAGTTCAGTTCCGCCTTCGATCTCACCTATACCGATGAAGATGGAGAAGATAAACCGGTCTATATGGGTTGTTACGGAATAGGTGTTGGTAGATTGATGGGAGCCGTTTTAGAAGTAAATTCTGATGAAAGCGGCATGATTTGGCCTGAAGAAATAGCTCCTTATAAAATCCACCTCATTCCAATTGGTAAAAAGGCCGAGAAAAGAGCGGATGAGATCTATGAAAGTCTCCATGATGATTTTGAAATTTTATATGATGATCGTGATACCGGTGTGGGTGATAAATTTGCAGATGCGGATTTAATGGGTATCCCTTACAGAGTCGTTGTTAGTGAAAAAACATTAGAAGAAGGGTCGGTGGAGATAAAAAGAAGAGGAGAAAAGGAGGAAGAATTAGTAAAAATCGATAACTTGCAAAGTTATGTTTAAAAGTTTGATGGAAAAATTTTCGATTGATATCGGAATAGATCTGGGAACTGCCAATTCTTTGGTTTATGTAAAGAATAAGGGGATAATTATTTCTGAACCTTCGGTAGTGGCAGTAAACAAAAAAACGGGTAAAATTTTAGCTATAGGAGAAGAGGCGAAAAAAATGGTTGGAAAGACCCCGGCTCATATCGTAGCTACTCGACCTTTGGTTTCCGGAGTGGTTTCCGATTTTGACGTTACCGAACAGATGCTCAGATATTTTATAGAAAAGGCTAGGCAAGGGAGTTTTCCCTTAAGGCCAAGGCCACGATTGGTGGTGGGGATTCCTTGTGGTGTTACCGAGGTAGAAAAGAAAGCGGTTCGAGACGCGGGTAAAAACGCCGGTGCGGGAGAGGTTTTTCTGATAGAGGAACCGATGGCAGCGGCAATTGGTGCCAGGCTTCCGATTCAGGAACCGGGAGGAAATTTCGTAATTGATATAGGTGGAGGAACTACTGAAGTGGCGGTTATATCTCTGGGCGGAGTAGTTATCTCTGAAAGCTTGAGAGTTGCAGGAGATAAGTTAAATCAGGATATAATTGACTTTGCTCAGCAAGAGTACAAGCTTCTTATCGGAGAGCGAACTGCTGAAAATATAAAAATAAATGTCGGGTCCGCATACCCTCTGGATCAGAGAATTGAAACTACTATGCGAGGAAGAAATCTGGTTACGGGCCTACCGGAAGAAGTTTTGGTTACCGATCAAGATATAAAAAAGGCACTTGAAAAATCAGTTAGTGAAATAGTTGATACGGTCAAAAGAACTGTTGAGTCGACACCTCCCGAGCTTTTAGCCGATATAATGAGTGAAGGGATTTACCTGCTTGGGGGAGGAGGTCTCTTAAGAGGTTTAGACAAGCTTATTGAGGAAGAGACCAAGGTAAAGACTAAGATTGGTGATGATCCGCTTACGGCTGTTGCCAGGGGGGCCGGGTTTGCCTTGGAGCACCTTAATGAACTTTCCGATGTTCTTTTAGAGATTGAGGATATTGAGCCGCCCAAATAAGTGCGCTCGATACCCTTTTCGTAAGAACCAGAGCTTAAAATCCCAGCGTGATTTTAGCTCTTGCGCTCTCGGCAGTTTGTTTTCAGCACAGCTGAAAAACCTTGCCAAATTGCCTGCGAGAGCTTCTTCGAAAAGGGTATCTTCGCTTAGGAGTAACGGGCGAACTTCCCTGTCAGGTTTCAACCCCAATCCCTCGCTCAACCACCACCGTCATTCTGAACGAACGTAGTGAAGTGAAGAATCTCATGTAAGACAGTGATATGAAGAGATCCTTCACTCTTCGCAAACTCAGGGCTCAGGATGACGAGGGGTGAGTTGGGATCCTTCGCTTCGCTCAGAGTGACGAGAGGTGGGCATTCTGAGCTCACAGGCTGCCAGCTTGCCGGCAGGCAGGAAGAATCCCTTCGAAAAATTATCCTAATTAAATTAAAATTAAAAATCAATTCCTTATGTTAGATAAAGATACAGTAGAAAAAATAGCTGATTTGGCTCATTTAGAGATAGAAGAAGAAAAAAAAGAAAAGATGGCTAAAGATTTGACCGAGGTTTTGAATTATATTGATAAACTGGAGGAGGTTGATACTTCCGATGTTGACTTCAAGTCAATTTCTCCGATTAAAAACAGAGTTAGAAAAGATGTAGTTCGGGACACTGATCAAAAGACTCGAGACAAGATGAAAAGTATGGGGAAGAGCAAGGATAATTATTTTCAAGTTGAATCAATCTAATTGCGCTCGATACTCTCTTTTGAGAGATCACACCTCGAATCGTCTCCGCCTACTGGCAGACAGGATCCAACCTCAATCCTTTGCTCAACCATCACCGTCATTCCGAGGGAGTGTAACGACCGAAGAATTCCTCCGAAACACTTCGTCATTCTGAACGAACGTAGTGAAGTGAAGAATCTCATGTAAGACAGTGATATGAAGAGATCCTTCACCCTTCGCAAACTCAGGGCTCAGGATGACGAGGGGTGAGTTGGGATCCTTCGCTTTCGCTCAGGATGACGGTGGTGTAGCAGTCATTCTGAACAAGTGAAGCGCAATGAAGAATCCCTCCGATTGTTAATAGCTAAAAGTTAACGGTTAATAGTTGTTGTAGTCATTCCTAACTTGATTTGGAGCCCCCTAGAAAACCTTAAATCATATTAAATAGTTAAAATTAGTTTCATGAATTTAGAAAAGTTGGAAATTGAGGATATAAAGTCAGGGTTAAAAAATAATAAATTTACCGCTGTTGAATTGACTCGGGAGTACTTAAAGTCAATAGAGAAAAAAGATAAAGAGATTAACTCCTTCCTGGAAGTTTCCGATAATCTAGCTCTCGATCAAGCCAAGTCGGTAGATGAGGAAGCTCAACTAAAAGCTCTAAGCGGTGTTCCGGTTATGGTTAAGGACAATATACTGGTTGAGGGCTTTAGATCTACTGCGGGATCAAAGATTTTAGAGCACTTCAAGGCACCATATAATGCCACGGTTGTTGAAAAGATTGAAGAAGCGGGAGCTATTATTGTCGGCAAGGGAAATATGGATGAATTCGCAATGGGGGGGTCGACTGAAAATTCGGCATTCAAAAACACTAAGAACCCTGTCGATATTACCAAGGTTCCCGGTGGATCATCTGGTGGTCCGGCTGCTGCCGTTGCCGCCGACCTCGCTCCGGTTGCTCTCGGATCGGATACGGGAGGGTCAATAAGGCAGCCAGCCAGCTTTTGCGGGGTGGTTGGATTTAAGCCCAGTTACGGACGGGTATCTCGACATGGATTAATGTCCATGGCTTCCTCTCTTGATCAAATCGGACCCTTTACAAAATCGGTAGAGGATGCAAGAAAGGTTTTTGAGGTTATAAAAGGAGGTGACGAAATGGACTCAACCTCTCTTGAGATTGAATCTAAAGATTGTGGTGATGTTGATGATTTCGTTGTCGGGGTTCCCCAAGAATACTTCGTAGAAGGTCTCAATAAAGAGGTGAAAAAAAAGGTTGAGGATGTTATTGATAAGATTAAAGGAGAAAGTATTAAAGTTGTTGATGTTAGCCTTCCTCACACTGAGTATGCGTTAGCATGCTATCAGATTGTTATGGCTTCCGAAGTTTCGGCTAATATGGCTCGTTATGACGGTATAAGATATGGATTGGAGGCCGATAGACCAAAGGCTGATTCGATAAAGGATGCCTATATTAAAAATAGAGGAAAATTTGGAGACGAAGTAAAGCGAAGAATAATATTAGGAACCTACTCTCTATCCAGTGGCTACTATGATGATTACTATATGCAGGCAGAAAAGGTGCGGGAATTAATCAGAGAGGATTTTGAGAGCGTCTTTAATGATGTTGATTTACTAATTACGCCGACAAGCCCTATTTTGCCTTTCAACTTAGGAGAAAAAATTAAAAACCCTCTATCAATGTATTTAGCTGACCTGTTTACGACTCCCGCTAACTTGGCAGGTCTTCCTGCAATTTCAATACCGGCTAAAACAGAAGGGTTGCCTATTGGAGTTCAGCTTATGGGAGAGCGATTTGACGATGAAAACCTCTTAGCCATGGCCGAAAAAATAGAAACAATAATCAACAAGTAAAATGGATGATTTTTTGCGGTATCTAATTGACCCTCATCTACTTGATCCTGATATAGTAAGGATCATAGATTATCTTCGCTACCTCTTTATTGGAGTTGGGGGAGTGATGCTTTTTTCAATTTTCTACTTCATAATAAGAACCAACACTCTAGAAGAAAAATATTTTAAAGATATTTTAGAGTTTGCAAAAAGCTCTCCTTATCGAGAAATAAAGGTGACTGAAGACTGGAATAAGATTAAGAAAAAAGCTAAAAGTGAAGATGAGTCAAATAGAAAGGTGGCAATAATAAAGGCTGATGATATTTTATCCTCTGTTTTGTCCGAAATGGGCTATAACGGTGATGACTTGGAAAGCTCAATAGATAAGGCGGGTAAGGAGATTCTTCCCAATAAAGAAGATCTTAGAAGAGCTCACAAAATAAGAAGGGATATGATCTATGACCCTAATTATTTACTCTCAGAAGACAAAGCTGAAGAGTTAATCTCAATTTACGAGCAAACCCTTGATGATTTAGATCTTATTTAGAGGGGGTCTTGATTTTTTTTTAATATATATTACAATAGTAGGCAGTCGGGAATGTTTTTGTTCTCGGCAATACATCGCGGGGTGGTGGAACGGTACCATGCGAGGCCCATAACCTCGAGGTCTGGGTTCGAATCCCGGCCCCGCAACATTTTTATTTAAAATTAAAGCCAGGGTAGCTCAGGCGGTTAGAGCGATGGACTCATAAGCCATAGGTCGTGGGTTCGATTCCCACCCCTGGCACCCTGGATCGGGGGGCGTAGATCAATTGGTTAGATCGCATCCCTGTCACGGATGAGGTTGCCGGTTCAACTCCGGTCGTCCCCGCCAAGTTTAAAAGCTCCTCTATTAGAGGGGTTTTTAGTTTGCTTTTTTCGGATATTTAAGGTAAAATAATAATATGAAAGATATAGAAAAATTGGAAAAAGAAGCTCTGTCCGAAATAGAGAAGACGGATTCTAAAAATAAATTAAAAGAGCTTAAGAAGAAGTATCTGGGAGGTGACGGGAAAGTTTCTGAAATATTTAAATCTTTATCGAAAATTCCTGCAGATAAAAGAGCTGAAGTTGGTAAAAAAGCCAATAATCTCAAAGGGTTGCTAGAAAAGAATATTGAAAATAAGGCGAAAGAGATAAAGAAAAAATCTAAAAAAGAAGAGTTTAAAACTTTTGATAGTAGCCTTCCGGGAATAAGACCCAATTTAGGTCACCTGCATCCGATTACTATTGCTCGCAAGGAATTGACTGATATTTTTAAAGGAATGGGTTTTTCCGTAATTCAGGGTCCGGACATGGAGAGTGAATGGTATAATTTTGATGCTTTAAACTTTCCTAAAGATCATCCGGCCAGAGACATGCAGGACACTCTTTTTGTTGAGAGCGAGGGCGGTGACCGGTTGGTAATGAGAACTCACACTTCTCCTGTTCAGATTAGGCATATGGAAAGCAATCAACCTCCGATTAAGGTGGTTGTTCCGGGTAGGGTTTATAGAAACGAAACCACTGACGCCACTCACGAAATTAATTTTTATCAATTAGAGGGGTTAATGGTGGATGAAGATATATCCGTAGCTAATTTTAAATCGATTATAACCCAGTTTATTGATGAATACTTTAAAGGAGATGTTGATGTAAGGCTTAGGCCGTCTTATTTTCCTTTTACGGAACCGTCTTTTGAGGTTGATATGAGCTGTACTGTGTGTAGTGGTGAGGGTTGTTCGGTTTGCTCTCAGACCGGGTGGGTTGAAGTTTTAGGAGCCGGAATGGTTCACCCCAATGTGATTGAAAACGGAGGTCTCGATCCCGATAAATGGCAGGGATTCGCTTTCGGAATGGGTATAGATAGGCTGGTAATGATAAAGCACGGAATAGATGATGTTAGGCTTTTTTATGGTGGTGATTTTAGATTTTTAAAACAATTTTAAGCGATGAAATTTTCATATAACTGGTTAAATTCATTTTTTGAAAGTGACTTGCCCGAGCCGGAGAAGCTTGCCGATAAGTTAATGATGAGATTTTTTGAAGTAGAGAAAGTTGAAGATATGGGTGGAGATACTCTTATTGATATAGATATTCTACCTAATAGAGCTTCCGATTGCTTCTCTCATATGGGGGTTGCAAGGGAGATTGCCGCTATTTATGGTCTTGACTTAATTAAGCCGGAAGACGGAATTAACGTGGTAAGTGACTCTATAGCCGACCTTGTAAATTTAAATGTTCAAAATAATTCCACTCCCCGCTATATATTGAGAGGAATTAAGGATGTAAAAGTTGGAGAAACCCCCGCTTTTATAAGAGAAAGGCTGGAAGTTTGTGGTCTTCAATCGGTAAATAATATAGTGGACATAACCAACTACGTAATGTTGGAGACTGGTCAGCCCCTTCATGCTTTCGACGGTCATAAGGTTGGAGATAAGATTGAGGTCAGGAGAGGAAGGCAGGATGAAAAGATTAAAACTTTAGACGGAAAAGAAAAAAAATTAGACAATTCCATTCTAGTTATAACGAACGGTAAAGCTCCGTTAGGATTAGCGGGAATAAAGGGCGGAGAGGGCCCGGAAGTGGATAGGGGTACTAGTTTAATTTATCTGGAAGCAGCTAATTTTGACGGAAGATTAATCCGAAAAGCTTCTCAAAAACTAAAACTAAGAACGGATGCTTCCAGTAGATTTTCTCACGGACTCGACCCCGAATTAGCAGAAGAAGCTTCCAAGAGAGCAATACACTTAATGGAAAAATATGCCGATGGAAAGCCTTTATCCGAAGTAGTTGACTTCTATCCTGAGTCAGTGAACCCTAAGATCATTAATCTTTCGGTAAAAAATACGCAGAGTCTTTTAGGGGTTAATATTTCCAGTAGAGAAGTTAAAAGTATTCTCTCAAAGTTAGATTTTAATATTAAAAAAGGCAATAATGATCAATTGGAGGTTGAGATTCCTACCAGAAGAAGAGATGTCTCGATTGAAGAAGATCTCATAGAGGAGGTGGGTAGGCTTTACGGATATGAAAATATAGAACCGGTCAGGCCACAAGCTGAAGTTACTACTCCGAAAACCAACTATTCATTTTTTTGGGGAGACAGAACCAGAGAGGTTTTAAAAGGTGTGGGGTTTTATGAAAGCTATAACTATACTTTTATAAATCAAAAAGTTAAAGATATATTTAATTACGATAATTTAATTGAAATGAAGAATCCGGTCAGTTCTGAATATAAGTATCTACGACCGGAGCTAATCCCTCACCTACTAGCCAACGTAAGGGAGAACGAGAAAAGAGTTAAAGATGTTAAGGTTTTCGAGGTAGGTAAAGCTTTTCCGGATGAAGAAAGGGTTGTGATTGGAGGAATAGCAAACAGCCTCAACTTTAGACAGTTGAAAGGAGTGGTGGATTTGTTGATTGAAAATTTCGGAGTTGATAGTTTTAGCTATAAGAACTGTGCCCCGGGGAATTGGCACACCGGAAGGGCGGCTAAAATAATAATTAGCGGAGAGGAAGTAGGGGTTCTGGGAGAGGTGAGCCCTGAACTGTTAAAAGAAGAAAGAGTCGAAAGTAAACCTTTAGCATTTCAGGTAGATATGGATAAAATGATCGTTTTGGCTGCAGATAAAAAAGAGTATAAAAAAATATCTAAATTTCCAACCGCAGTTAAAGATTTATCAGTTCTGGTGCCGACCGAAGTAAGATACGAAGAAGTTTTGGATGTAGTGAAGGGAGCGGCCGGAAAGCTCTTAACGGAGACTGATCTGTTTGATATTTACAAGGGCGATGGAATTCCGGAAAATACTAAGAATTTAGGATTAAGATTCTTTTTCCAAGCAGAAGATAAAACATTATCAAATGAAGAAATTAACGATTTATTAGAAAAAATAATATCCAGTTTGGAAGCGAAGTCGGGCTGGAAAGTAAGAAAAAAGTAAAATAAAAAGAAAATGCCTAAAAAATCAAATTACGATGCAAAAGATATTAGTGTTCTGAAAGGCCTTGATCCAGTAAGAAAGAGGCCCGGGATGTATATCGGGTCTACCGGTAAAGAGGGGCTTCACCACATGATTTGGGAGGGGGTCGATAACTTTATTGACGAGTTTATGGGGGATTATGGAAGCAAAGGTACTGTCAAGCTTTTGGATGATGATATGGTTCAAGTTTCGGATGATGGCCGTGGAATTCCGGTTGACAAGCACTCTTCAACGAACAAATCCGCCTTAGAGACCGTGCTTACTACTCTGCATGCCGGTGCTAAATTCGGATCAAAAGCTTACCAGGTTTCCGGTGGTCTTCATGGTGTCGGTATTTCGGTTGTTTGCGCGCTTTCCACCTATCTAAAGGCGGAAGTTCACAGAGATGGCTATGTTTGGGTTCAGGAGTTTGAAAGAGGTAAGCCGGTTAGTGATTTAAAAAAGACTAAAAAGACGAACAGAACAGGAACAACAATAACTTTCAGGCCCGATCCGGAAATTTTTGACGAAGTTAAGTTTGACGCTCAAAAAATTAAAAATCATCTTAGACAGCAAGCCTATTTAACCAAGGGGATAAAGATTACCTTTACTGACGCCAGGGGAGAGTTTGAAAAACCTTATACTTTTTATTTTGAAGGAGGTGTTAAATCTTACGTTAAACACCTGACTAAGGACGCTAAACCGACTCATCCGAATATATTTTATTGCAACGGGAAGTCTGAAGAGATGATCGTAGAAGTCGCTTTCAGGTATACTGATGAATATGAACTGTATGAAGAAAGTTTTGCCAACAATATCAACACTAAAGAGGGTGGGTACCATTTAACCGGATTTAGGTCCGCTCTAACCAAGACCATTAATAAGTACGCCAGAAACAATAATCTTCTGGGGGAAAATGATGACAACCTCCGCGGATCGGATATTAGAGAAGGCCTTACCAGTGTAGTTTCGGTAAAGATTAAGGAACCTCAATTTGAAGGGCAAACCAAAACTAAATTAGGTAATTCGGAGGCTAGATCGGCGGTAGAAACTTTTGCCGGTGACGCCATTTTAGACTTTTTAGAAAGAAACCCGAAAGACGCCAAAGCAATAATTGAAAAGTGTATTCTTTCCGCCAAGGCGAGAAAAGCGGCTAAGAAAGTAAGAGAAACAGTGCTCAGAAAAGGAGTTTTAGATGGTCTTTCACTACCCGGTAAGTTAGCTGACT
>CAYNQG010000013.1:0-16241 GCA_964399315.1 uncultured Candidatus Saccharibacteria bacterium | reverse complement strand
TGGTAAGGAAGAGGCCGCGAGTTCAATTCTCGCCGCTGGCTCACTATTAGTTAAACTGTAAAGTAAGATGCCCAAGAGAACAAAGCGACCTTATATAACACTTGAGTGTGGAGAGTGCAAAACAACGAATTACTATATTCAAAAAACAAAAGGAAAATCAGTTGAAATAGATGATTTGAAGCCAAGTAAGTTTTGCAAGCATTGCAGAGAACACACCAAACACAAAGCAAAGGTTAAGTAGTAAAAAGGGGGCGTAGGCTCAATTGGCAAACCGCGGGATTCCAAATCCCGTCTTGGGGGTTCGAGTCCCTCCGCCCCTGCAATTAAAGTAAATTAAAAAATGCAGAAGCAAGGACTCGAGCCTTGAAAGGGGTCGGGAAAAATTAATGAATTTTTCCCGATTTGGAAAATACTAAAAACCGAGGGTTTTTAGGGAGCGAAGCGACGTTCGAGTCCCTCCGCCCCTGCAATTAATATGAGTAAAAAAAAGATAATAACTTATCCGAATAAAGTCTTAGAAAAGAAAGCCTCCAAAGTAGGGGGTGTTGATGAGGTTAGAGATCTTATTGAAGAGATGAAAGAGATTCTGGAAGAGGCGGACGGAGTCGGGCTTGCAGCCCCTCAAATAGGGGTTTCCAAGCAAGTTTTTGTAGTTAAGGATGGTCATCACTATTACGGGTTCATGAACCCGGAGATAGTAGAAAGATCCGAGGAAACAATAACCACCAAGGAAGGATGCTTAAGCTTTCCCGGGTTATGGATTGATGTCGAAAGATCCAGAAAAGTTAAAGTAGAAGCCTTAACTGAAGATGGAGATAGAATGCTCCTTGAGGCGGAAGGAACCGGAGCGGTTGTATTTCAGCATGAGATAGATCATTTATTTGGAAATTTATTCATTGATAAGTTAAGCGGGTTTAAAAAGATAAAGGCTCAATTGAGATATAGATCTAAATGAAGAAGCTCGTCGAAAAATTAAAGAAAAATGAGTTTTTTGATAAAAGCCTTGAAAGGGCTTTTTTAAAAATTAGAAGGGATGATTTTTTGCCCGAGGAGGTGAAGGATCTGGCACAAGAGGATAAGCCGTTACCCATAGGGAGCGGGCAAACCAATTCCCAGCCTTCTGTGGTCGCTTTTATGTTAAATAAGCTGGATTTAAAAGAAGGGCAGAAGGTTCTTGATATAGGATTCGGATCAGGGTGGACAACTGCTCTTTTAGCCGAATTAGTTGGTAAAGAAGGTAGAGTGGTTGCAATTGAAAGGATTCCTGAGTTATATGAGTTCGGAAAGAAAAATATTGATAAATATGATTTTTTAACTAAAGGAAGGGTTGAAATTATTTGTGGTGACGGTTTCAAGGGTTTACCAAAAAAGGCTCCCTTTGACAGGATATTAGTGTCAGCTAGCCTAAAAGATGATATTCCTGATAGCTGGATTGAGCAGTTGGGTGATGGATCTGTTTTACTGGTTCCGATTCAAGATTCAATCTATAAATACACTAAAAAAGAAGGGCGGATAAGTAGAACTAAATTTTTTGGTTTTAGTTTTGTGCCTTTAATTAAAGATGATGAGTAATAAAAAAATATTCAGCCTAAGTTTTTTAGTTTTAATTTTAGCCCTTTTGCTTTTTTCTCTTACCTCCTTACTAAGACCAAATTGGAGCAATAAAGAGGAGGAGCTTCTTTTTTCGATTGAAAGAGGTGAATCGGTTACCGAAATTATCTCTAATCTAAATGATAAAGAGATTGTCAATTCAGAATATATTTTTTTTGGGTATCTAATATTATCCGGAAAAACGGGAAACCTTCAAGCCGGAACATACAACTTAAATTCTGAAATGAATGCTTTAGATATAGTGGGTAAAATTACTAATGGTGATGTTGCCTCTACTTCGGTAACAATAATAGAGGGGTGGAATTTGAGAGAGATAGCTGAGTTATTAGAAAGTAAGGATTTAATCCAAAAACAGCGTTTTTTTGAAATTACCGGACTCTCTAAGCCGCAAGCTAACCTGGAAGGAATTGAAGCTCTTCCGACTAAGTACGATCAAGAGTTAAATCTTCTAGAACACCTACCCAAAGGTGCCTCTCTGGAAGGGTATCTCTTCCCTGATACGTATAGATTTAGCAACGAAACTGAAGAAGAGATTGTTGATATAATGGTTCGCAACACTCAGCGAAGAATGGAAGAGAGTGGTCTTTTTGAAGAAATTAAAGACAGTGAGATTAACACCCACCAGGCGATAACAATGGCTTCTTTGATAGAAAAAGAGGTACCAAGCTTTACTGATATGCGCAAAGTTTCCGATATACTTTGGAGAAGGAGGGAAGCCGGAATGCCTTTGCAGATTGATGCAACGGTTAATTATATTACCGGAAGAAGAGGTATTGATGTTACTATAAATGAGACTCAAGTTGAATCTCCTTTCAACACTTATCAAAGTGTAGGATTACCCAAAGGGCCAATAGCCAGCCCCTCATTAAACAGCTTAAAGGCGACTATGAATCCTAAAAGTAATCAATACTGGTATTATCTTTCTGACCCGGAAACGGGCAAGACAATATTTAGTAGAAATCATCTAGATCATGTACGAGCTAAAAATAAATATTTGCGTTGAACATGAAAATAGCTTATATAATTGCCCATAAAAACTTTAGAGACGAGGAGTATTTTATACCTAAAGAAATATTAGAAGGAGTTGGGATTCAGGTTGATACTTACTCAAACCAAGCAGGTGAGGCGAGGGGGTCGGAAGGAGGCGAAGCTATGGCCGCAAGCCTTGAAGGGATTAAGGTTAACGATTATGAAGGGGTTGTTTTAGCCGGAGGGCAAGGAGCTCCTAAATATCTTGATAATGATGAGGTTTACAGCCTTCTGAATGAATTTAAGCAAAAAAGCAAGCTTACAGCGGCAATTTGTATAAGTCCTACAATTTTAGCCAAAGCAGGACTTTTAAAGGATAAAAAAGCTACTGTTTGGTCTTCCAATATGAATAAGTCGGCAATTAGAACTATTGAAGAAAGAGGGGCTGAGTATATAGAAAAGCCGGTTATCTCTGACGGGAAAGTGGTAACAGCTAACGGCCCTCAGTCTGCAAAAGATTTCGGAAAGGAGGTGGCTCTCAGTCTAAAAAACTGATTCCTTGACATAGCACACAAAAGAACTATAATAAGTCTAGTCAATTGAATATTAAATCCGCAGACAGTAGGTGCTTTTAAAGCTTAATTTCCTGCCGAGGAGAGATCCAGCTGTCTGCGTTAATGCAGATTTTTTTAATTATGGCTTTAACTAGAGAAAAAAAAGAAAAAATAGTCGACGATATTCGTGATAATATTTCTGAAAAAACTGTAGTTTATTTCGTAAACTACAAAGGAATGAAGGCTCGTCAGATTGAGAAGTTGAGAAAACAGCTGAAAGAAGATGATGCTAATATTATGGTTGTAAAGAAGACGTTGGCTAAAATTGCGTTTGAAGAAGAGGGTATTGATTTCAACCCCCAAGAACTGGAAGGGGAGTTAGCTTTTGTTTTTGGTTTTGGAGATATAGTTTCTCCGGCCAAGACAGTTAGTGAATTTTCAAAAAATTATAAAATGAGAATTCTCGGAGCTCTGTTGGATGGCGACGGCCTTGAGGCTAGCAAGGTGGAAGAATTGGCCGATCTGCCAAGCAAAGATCAGCTTAGAGCTCAACTGGTTTCGACAATTGCCTCTCCGCTTACCGGATTCGTCGGTGTGTTGGAAGGAAACATCAAAGGTCTGTTAACTGTTTTAAAGAAACAGTCAGAAAAAGAAGAAAATTAATAGTAAAAATAAATAAGAATCTTAAACTCTTTATGAGGTAAAAGATTCTAAGTTAAAATGGCTAAAAAAGAAGAAGAAAAAAAAGAGGAAGAAGAAAAAGAAGAAGAGGAAAAAGACGAAACTGAAGAAGAGGTAGAGGTTCCTGAAAAATTTAAAGATTTAGTTGAGGAAATTGAAAATCTTTCCGTTTTGGAGCTTTCTGAATTAGTTTCCGTTTTAGAAGATAAATTTGGAGTGTCAGCTGCCGCACCCGCAATGGCTGCTGCACCTGCAGCAGCAGCCGGTGGAGCAGAAGAAGAGGAAGAGAAAAGCAATTACGATGTAGAATTACAAGGAATTGGTCAGAAGAAGATAGAAGTAATTAAAGCTGTTAGAGACATTACCGGAAAAGGACTTAAAGATGCCAAAGCTCTGGTTGATGATGCAGCTGATTCACCGCAAACAATTAAAGAAGGCGTTCCTAAAGAAAAAGCTGAGGAAATGAAAGAAAAATTAGAGGAAGCTGGCGCAGAAGTAGATCTTAAATAAGCCTACTTCCAACTAGTAGTCGATTGAATATACCTCCTGGTTCTCCAGGAGGTATATTTTATTTTTAGAAACTGCGAAATCTTTTATATTATTATTGTTCGGTAAAATAACTTGTTCCTTTAGTTCTCCGTTTTTTGAAAAAATCAAAACTCTATCTTCCTTTGACTCCAAAACAAATAAAGGTAATTCAGGTCCGGTTTTTATTTTCTCGAACTGTATCGGAGTGGGAAATATTTGCTCGGATTGCATTTGTGTGTCAGTAGGGATTCCGTTTTCGTACTTCCAGATATTATTATTTTCTTTGAGAGTCCAGATTGATCCATCAATTGCAAATGAAGTTATGTTGCCGGGCCTCCTTTCCGTTATCCAGATATCCGGGTTTGCCAAGTCGTTATCGCGATAAGTAATTATTTCATTAGTGTCGCTTTCCAAAAAATAAAAGTCGTTTTTATAAACTTCAAATTCTTGAAAGCTGTAATTTTCGTAAGGAGGGTTTAAGGAGGATTTCGAATTTAAGCCATTAAATCCTAAAAGCGTATTCGGACTACTAAAAAATAAAGCTTCGGAATTAAATTCCACCAAGTCGAAAACACCTCTATTTTCCTCGGTAAAATTAAGAGGTCTTACTAACTGATCTCCGGTTTGAAGGTTGAATTTTTCGGTTTTGGTAAGTAATGGATTGTAGAGATAGATATCGTTGTTAACAACCTCTATTTTTCTGGGAATAATTTCAGCAGATTCAAATACAATGTCGGGATCCTTGATTATTCTTGCATTTGACATATCGAGCAACTTTTCTTCAATATCTCCCTTCATTCCTTTCACAAATTCATTTTGGTAAATTCTCTCAGAAAGCATTTTTTCTAAATTCTGATGATGTTGAATCAGTTCTTCAAAGGCGTTTTCTGATTCAAGGTTGATTGATTCAATTTGACTTTCTATCAATAGCAACTTCTCCTTCTCTTCCTGTAATCGGCTTTGCCTTTCTGTGTGAGCAATAATAGAGCCAATAACTATTATTAATAGAAAGAAAAATATAAGAAGAGACTCTTTCCTTTTGTTTTTTAAATTAAGAGGATTTTTATCAATATGTGATAAAAGCAGATCTTTTATCTTGGATATTTTTTTGGTTACGAACTCGGTTTTTAGACTTAAAATATTAATTAGTTTTCCGGACTTTTCTTTAGTTGTTTTTTCTTTACTTTTTTGGTTGCCCTGATTAAATCTGTTCTGTAATTTTCCTAGAACAAGAGCAACTTTCTTTTTGGCTGAATTTAGCAATGACTCCAAGGCTCTTTTAACATCTCTGGCAATCATCCGAATCAAGGAATATATTTTTCTAATCAACGGCCCGCCGTTTTCCATGATGAACGTACTCTTTTCAACAATTAACTTTTTTAGATTTTTAATTGTGGATATTATTAATTCTTGGGATTCATCAACTGTTTTTAGTAGTGTTTTTTTAAGTGAAAATTTATCCTTGGAAACTATCCTCTCTTGAATATCTGATTCTGCTGAAAAATCAACTAAAAAACAGATGCCGGGAGCTTTCGGGAATTTCTCTTTTTGTAAATTTGATATCTTATCCAGCTTTTTGTTGGTGAGAGTGCCGCTTTCGGCAAGATCTATTAATAAATCGTGTTTCGTGAAGTTTTTATATATATCACCGGTTAGAACAATCAGCTTATCACCGTCTTTAATTTTCCCACTTACAATGCTACTAAAAATATCAGTACTTTCCTCTGCATTTTTTCCGATGTCACTTATTTGACCGTTTCGAGAGAGCAAGATTTTTATCTCTCCAATTTTACTAAATTGAAGCTGATTGTTTTTTATTGAAAGTATAGCTAGATTGAGATCTCCTCGCCAAGAGCTTTCTTCTAAAAACTTATTACCCTCTCTTAACCCTTCTCGCAGAGCCTCTTCTTGGGTTCTTGTTGGTAGTGAGTGATAGATTCCCTTAACGCGACTTGCTAAATTATTTAGCAAGGTTTTATTTGAGGAGTCGTTGGTTAGCTCTCCGCCAATAGCTAAAGCCCCCAACCTTTTTTCATATACATCTTTTGGACGATAGCAAAAAGTATCAATTAATCGCCCTTCCTTGTTTTCCGGATTAAAATGTAATTCAAAAATTTGCATAACTTTGATTATTATAACTTCTTTTACCTTTTTGAGCAAATTTTCACCATAGTCTGGAATTGCGCCAAGTGCTTGATTTTTATTCGCTGATTATTATAATTTATATAGAAAGGTCATAAAAAGCAATTAAAAAAAACCATGGCACTAATTCCATACGAACCATTCAAAGATATAGAGAAATTTTTCGGAGGAGATGACTTTTTCCCGGAGCGACCAGTTAGAGCTCAGCTTCCACAAATGGATGTTTTTGAAACAGAAGAGTCTATAGTTGCGGAAGTTAGTGCTCCCGGAATGAACGTTGATGATTTAGATGTTTCCTTGAATGAAAATGTACTAACGGTCCGAGGAGAGAAAAAGGAGGAGGTTGAAGATAAGGAAGAAGAGAGGGGGTATTACAGAAAAGAAATTAGAAAGGGCTCATTTGAAAGATCTGTTCGCTTACCAACGGGAATTGATCAAGAGGAAATTAAAGCAACTCATGAAAACGGAATCTTAAAGATTGAAATTCCGAAGAAAAAAGAAGAAGTGAAAGAAGGTAAAAGAATTGAAATTGAATCTAAGTAAAAATTAACAAATAATGACCCTCTGCGAGGAGGGTCATTATTTTTTTTATCAATATGAGAATTTTTGGCCTTTATCTAAGTGATATTCTAGCAATCATTGTTACCGTAACAGCTATTTACTATTTAGTGACTCAATTTGGGGTTATTCCAGCTTAATTTAAAACCACCTCGATAAGAGGTGGTTTTTAGTTATTCCCAGTCATCTATTTCATCTTCATCGAGAAGATCTTCATCTTCCCAGTCTTCTTCATCCTCCCAGTCTTCTTCATCTTCTTCCCATTCTTCATCCTCTTCAATATCTTCTTCAAAAAAATTTTTTGTGTTTGTAATGGACATATATTTATTAATTGCTTTTTACGACTTTACCCTCTGTCGTCATTATAATTAGTCTTTCACCTTTGTCAACAACCTTTTATTTCTTCTTAAATCGGCTATACTTTATAATATATGAGTCACTTAAAGAATAATTTAATAGCCAGGTGGTTGTCTTGGCATTTCAGAATTGCTCCTGCCAAAATAATAGAAGTCTGGACCACTTTTATAAAGTTCAACCTTACCTTTTTTTCAGTAAAAATTCTCTTTAAAACACTTCTATCTCCATGGAAGAAGATATCCGAGCCATACAGTAACTCTTTTACTGAAATATCAAAAAATTTAGAGACGCTGATACTCAATATTTTTTCTAGACTAATCGGGTTTTCAATTAGGGTGCCTATAATTATAATCGGATTATTGTCCACTTTTTTACTTTTTATATTGGGATTTTTGACACTTTTTGTTTGGCTGGTTTTTCCGGTTTTTATCCTTTTAAGTGTTATTTTTATTTTTTTGTAATAGTTTAATGTTTAAATTTGAAACTAACAATTCATTAATTTTTGATGCTGTAAAATCCCCCTTGATAATCAGGAAGTCTGAATTATTGTACAAAGCCTCCTTTCTTTTGGCGGGGATATCTTTTTTGTTATGGGGAGTATTTACTCTAGAACCGGAGCTTCTTAATTTTTCCCCACTTGAATTTTTAAGGCTGGGATCTTTATCTTTTTTCGCCTTTCTTATTTTTCGATATTTAAATTTATTTTTTGAAACTGAGCTAAAGAAAGAAGACCCTCCACAGTCATTAGAGGAGGCTGTCGGGAATATAGAAAGAATTAATTATGCCCAATATTTAAATTATGAAGCGGCCTTATTTTTAAAAGAAGTAATCGAAAGCGATCAAAAGAATTCAACTGTTCTTTTGTGCAAGATAATTAAAAGTGCGGATTTCAGCAATTTTGTATTTTCCAGGCTATTGATAGATAAGGAACGTTTGGTTGCCTTTTTAGAAAAGCTGATTACAGAGGAAGAGGTCGATGACTTGTCTACTTGTTTAAAAGAGACGATTACTTTAAGCTTGTCAATTGCTGCAAAGAGAGGAAATAAGGTAATAATGGCAGAGGATTTGTTAGTTGCTTTAGTAGATTCAAATGATCACTTTAGACGTATTTTAATCGACTACGATATAAAAAAGAGGGAAGTCGAATCTTTAACCTCTTGGTGGGTCCGCAGCAAGAAGAACGAGGAGGAGCGAAAAAAAATCTGGAAATATGAAAATTTAGCTAAGATTGGATCAATAGGTAAGGGTTGGTCTTTTGGATTAACTTACACGCTTAACCGGTTTGCGGTTAATCGAACCGAAATTTTACGAAAGAAGGGATTTAGAAAGATAGTCGGGCATGGCAAACAGATAAATTCAATAGAGAGAATTCTTTCAGGAGATGATAGGAATAGTGTTATGTTGATAGGTGAGCCGGGAACCGGAAGGAGGGCGGTTGTTGACGAGTTAACAAGAATAAGTTCTCTAGGCCTTTCTCTTCCCGGAGTAAACAACAAGAATGTATTTAAGTTAAATCTACAATCTTTAGTTGCTCAAGTAGAGGGAGGAGAAAAAACTGAAAAAGTACTTAATAAGGTTTTTTCTGAAGTAGCTCAAGCTGGAAATATTATATTAGTTATTGAAAATATTCATGAATACCTATCCGGAGAAAAGCGAGCCGGAGTAGTTGATATATCAAGCTCTTTAGAGGCATTCCTAAGTGTTAAAAATTTTAAAGTAGTTGGAGTTACGAACTATAAGGATTATAGACGAATCGTAAAAAAGAGAGCAATAAATTCATTTTTTAGCAAAGTTGAACTTTCTCAAATATCAACAGAAAAAACTTTGGAGTTATGTGAGATGATGACGGTTAGTCTTGAAAGTAAGTATGATATATTTATTTCTCATAAAGCTCTCCAGTCAGTCGTTGAGTATAGTGATAAATTTTTAGCTTCAGAGCCTTTTCCGGAAAAGGCGATGAATTTACTGGAGGAGTCAGTTATTTTTGCAGCTCAAAGAGATGCGAATGTATTAAGGAAGAGAGATGTTGCCGAAGTAGTTTCTGAAAAGGCAGAAGTTCCGGTAGGGTCTCTGGATAAAGAGGAGAAGGAAAAGCTTTTAAATCTTGAAGATTTGATACACGAAAAGATTATAAATCAAGAAAAGGCTGTTAGCGATATTGCCAAAAGCTTACGAAGATCGAGGTCTGAAATTGATACGAGAAAAGGGCTTATAGGATCATTTTTATTCTTAGGGCCAACCGGAGTAGGAAAAACGGAGACTGCAAAAGCTATTGCTGATATTTATTTTGGATCCGATAAGCGAATTATTCGTTTGGATATGTCGGAATATCAAAATCTATCAGACATATCAAAATTGATAGGTTCCGAAGATAGAGAAGGGGTTTTGGTTGAGAGTGTTGTCGAGGATCCTTTTTCGCTGATACTCTTAGATGAACTAGAAAAAGCTCATAAAGACATTTTAAATATTTTTCTTCAAATCCTGGATGAAGGGTATGTGACTGACGGAGTAGGGAGGAAGATTGATTTTAAAAACTGCATGATTATTGCAACAAGCAATGCCGGATACAAGATAATATTAAAATCAATAAAAAAAGAAGTCTCTTTGGAGGAGGTGAGAGAGAAGATATTAAATTACGTTTTTGAAGAAGAGATCTTCAGGCCGGAGTTTGTGAATCGTTTTGATGGCACGGTTATTTTCGAACCCCTATCTAAGGAAAATTTAATCGATATTGCCGAACTTCAATTGCAAGATCTTGCGAAAAACTTGAAAGAAAAGCATATTGACTTTAAAATAAGCAAGGAGTTAAAAGAAAAAATAGTTGAGATTAGTTATAATCCTGTTTTTGGAGCTCGAGAAATGCAGCGAGTTATCCAAGATAAAATAGGAGACAGACTTGCCTCCGGGATGCTTTCTGATAAAGTAAATCCCGGTGATCAGATAGAAATAAGTCCTGAAGATTTTTCAATTAAAAAAATAAAATAACAATGAAGAACCAGATAATAAAATTTTTAGTCATAGCGGTTTTAATTTTTGGAATTTATTACGGATCTGAAGTAAGGCCCGTGGAGGAAAAAAGAGTTGATGCAACTATTCAAAATTTTAAAAATTTAGAATCAGTTGGCTTTAATTTAAGAGGTTCTCTAGAGAGTAGTAGGCGAGGATTTTATGATTTAGAGATAGTTGATGGATACATCGACAATAATTCGGGAAAAGGTAATTTTATTCTGGACACCGAGATAGATGGTAGTGATCAAAGATTGGAAGGGGAGTTTGTTTATAGAGGCTCCAGGCTATATTTTAATTTTCAAGAGGATGGCTTGCCTTCATATCTCGAGGAGGACTTCAGTCAAGAGGTTGATTTGATTAATGATGATTGGATGGGGGTTGATTTTAACTTTAATAAACCTGAATTTTCCCTGAAAAAAGATAGCGTTGACATTATAGATGAAGAAGAGAGTGTTGATGGGGAGGAGGTATATCATTATGAATTTTATCTGGAGATGGATAATCTTGTAGAAAATCCAATTAAGATGGAGGTGTTTACAAGCAAGGAGGAGTTGTACCCCTATAAGCTTCTGTCGGATTATGAAATCGATCTTTACAGGGATTTTGAAGCTCCGGAACCGTTCACTAGTTTTTTTGCGGGAAACTCCCCCACTTTAAAAATAGAGGCTGATTTTTTTGAATTTAATCAGAAAAAAGAGGTTAATATTCCGGAATAGAAACCAGCTTCAAGTAGATTTAAAAAAAATAGGCGATTAAAAGCCCCTCCCTTGTGGGAGGGGTTTTCTTTTTGGAGGAGGGTTAAAGTATTGACATATGGAAAATTGTGGGATAGAATGAAAGTGATGTGGAGAGATGTGGATAAAAGTGGGGAAAACCCCTAAAACCTGTGGAAAACTAAATGTTTATAGGAGAATTCAACTACAAAATCGATTCGAAAAAAAGGTTGGCAGTGCCGGCCAAATTTCGTGATGATCTAGACGGTAAAGTAGTTGTTACCAGAGGTTTGGATGGATGTCTGTTTCTTTATACACTGGATGAATGGGAGAAGTTGGCGGAAAAAATTAGCAGCCTGCCACTCTCACAAGCGAATGCCAGAAGCTTTGCCAGGGTGATGCTGGCGGGAGCTATGGAGTTAGAACTTGATAGCTCGGGAAGGATTCTGCTTCCGGATTATTTGAAAGAGTATGCTGACCTTGAAAAAGATGTGGTTATAGCCGGTGTCTACAACAGAATGGAAATTTGGGATAAAGATGAATGGGAGGACTATAAAGAAGAGGCTGAAAGCGACGTCGGGGATGTGGCTGAAGGTCTAAAAGAGTTAGGAGTTTAATTCATGAAAAAAGCTCACACAACAGTTTTAAAGAAAGAAGCAGTTGAACTTTTAAATGTTGAGCCCAATCAAGATTTTATTGATTGTACCGCCGGGGAGGGAGGCCATAGCAGAGAAATCTTAAAGAGAAACGGTCCCAATGGTAAAGTATTAGCATTTGAATGGGATAGTAGAATGTATGAGCGTTTAGCCGATCAAAATATTGACAGATTGAAGCTTATAAATAAGTCGTACGTTTTTTTAAAAGAGGTCGTTCAGGATTTAGGGATTAATCCCGCGGGAGTTCTGCTCGATCTAGGAATGTCCACTTGGCACATTAAGGAGTCCGGAAAAGGTTTTACTTTTCAGGAAGATGAGCCATTGGATATGAGGTATAATAGGGAGTCACTTCTAACAGCAAAAGAAGTGGTTAATCACTGGAAGGAGGGCGATTTGACGAATATTATCCAAAAGTACAGTGACGAGAAGTACGCTAAAAAAATCGCCATGGAGGTTATAAGATCACGCCCCTTGGAGACAACGGGAGATCTTGTAAAGGCGATTAGGAGGGCGGTCCCGAAAAATTATGAACGAGGAAGAATTCATCCGGCTACAAGGACTTTTCAGGCTTTGCGAATAGTGGTAAATGCTGAGCTTAACAATCTAAGAGAGGTTCTCCCGCAAGCATTTGATGTTCTTGAAATCGGAGGACGAATCGTGGTCATATCCTTTCATTATTTGGAGGATGAGGAGGTAGAGAGGTATTTTAAAAAACAAGAAGGGTTGGAGGTGGTTAAAAAAGTTACTCCTTCCGATCGGGAAGTAGCTCGCAACCCTTCTTCAAGATCGGCAATATTAAGAGTAGCCAAAAAAATAAATGACAAATAAAAATCTAACACTTCAATATACCGTTCTCTCTATAATGTTATTATTATCAATATTCACCTATGTTTTTCAGGTTAGCGCTTTAA
The DNA here is from genome assembly GCA_964399315.1 of uncultured Candidatus Saccharibacteria bacterium. GTDB lineage: Bacteria > Patescibacteriota > Minisyncoccia > Minisyncoccales > PWPS01 > PWPS01. Next base: position 3,552 of record CAYNQG010000013.1, on the reverse strand, counting down.
CTGAAGAGACTTATCTAATTGAAAACTATCAAGAGAAAATACAAAATTATAATCAAGAGGGGAACAGTCTAGAGTACAAGTTTTTGCAAAACAACTCATTTTTTGAAGTCGAAAACATTGCACAAACACTAGATTTCGAAAAAACTGGAAAGATTAGTTATATAGAAGTTATGGGAAGCGAGGTTGTTGTTAAGTAATTAGCCATTTACTCCAATTAGTGATTTGGAGTCAATTTTGAACGATAAAATCCGTACTCATGAATAAAACAAGATTAAATATATTACTCTTATTTGTTTTGTTTTTAAGTGCGGTTTTAGTTTTTAGATTGTACACCTTACAAATTAAAGAATCGGATCATTGGAAAGCACAAGCGGAGCGTCAGCAAAAAATAAGAAGCCAGGTTGAAGGGGGGAGGGGAACTATATTTGCAACCGGGAGTGGCGATGAATCAATACCTCTTGCCATTAACCGAATTTGGCAGATGGTTTATCTGTCACCGAGAGAGATAATTAGAGAAGAAGAGGATAAACAGGAGCTTGCCAGAGAGCTTTCTTTAATTTTAAATATGGATCAAGATGCAATACTGTCGCGAATGGACAATAAAAACAGTTCCTTTGAAGTGTTGAAAAGGAGATTGAAAGATGAAGAGGTGGAAATGATTGAGAGCCTTGAATTTTCAGGAGTTCATCTTCGTGAAGAGGATAGAAGATTTTATCCTCAAAATACTTTAGCAGCACACATTACCGGCTTTATTGGCGGGACCGGAGTTGGTCAGTATGGCCTTGAGGGTTATTATAATAATCTTCTTCAGGGAATGTCCGGCATCAGGGAGGGTTGGAGAAGAAATCCGGGAGGAGTCATTATTACCGAAGATACTACTCAAACCGGAACCAGTCTGAATTTAACTATTGATTACAACATTCAGTTTATGGCGGAAAAGATTTTAGCTGATGCAGTTAATGAAAATAGCGCTGCCTCGGGAACTATTATTGTTGGTGATCCTAACACGGGAAAGATTATGGCGCTTGCCAACTATCCAACCTTTAATCCTAATGATTATAGATCCTCAAATTTAAGTGTTTTTAAAAATAGTGCAACCCAATCATTATTTGAGCCCGGATCAATTTTTAAGCCAATTGTTATGGCTATGGGGATTGAAGAAGAGAAGGTTACTCCCAACGATGTTTATCATGACAAAGGATATGAGATTGTTAGCGGGCACAGGTTGAGTAATTATGGACGCCGTGATTGGGGCGACGTTACAATGACCGAAGTTATGGAAAAGTCAATTAATACGGGCATGGTTTATGTTCAGCAACAGCTTGATAATCAAGTTTTTTTGGATTACTTGGAGGATCTCGGTTATTTTCAGAGAACCGGAATTGATCTTCAGGGAGAAGTCTATTCTGAAAATAGAATTTTTAAGCAAGGTTATGATGTAAATTTTGCCAATGCCTCATTTGGTCAAGGTATTGAAGTAACTCCCATCCAGCTTTTAACTAGTTTTTTTGCTTTGGCTAATGGAGGAGATTTAATGCAACCTTATCTAGTGGAGAACCTGAATGTTGAGCCGAATCAAAAAAGAAGAGTTTTTTCCTCCTCTACAACATCAAAAATAACCTCAATGCTTATAAGTACTATTGAGGAGGGAACAGCAAGAAGAGCTAAGATTCCGGGCTATTATTTAGCGGGAAAAACCGGTACGGCTCAAATACCTTGGTCAGTTTTAGGGGAGAATAGACGTGGATACTCAGATCAAACAACTCAGAGCTTTATAGGTTACGGCCCTCTTAATGCAGAGTTTGTTATTCTCGTTTCTTTAAGTCAGCCTGATACACCAACCGCAGAAGTTTCTGTTGTCCCCGCCTTTAGGGAATTGGCTAAATATATAATAGATTACAAGCAAATACCACCTGATTATCCTAGAGAATGATTAAAAATATATTAAAGTTAAAAGGGGTAAAATTAGTATTTGTGACCGGCAAAGAAGAGGATGCTCTTGCTGATTTTACCTCCAGCTTAGTTTCTGACTTTCTAAAAGTAAAAAGATTGCGGGGAATCTGTTCTAAGATAAATTTAATCAGTATTTTATTTTATGATTTGGTCATCTTAACAGAAAAGAATGTTTCAATTGAAGAGTTTAAATCTTTCTCAGAGGCTTTTAGAGAGGTGGTTATAGTTATAAATTCTAATAATTTAGAATTTGAAAAAGAATTGATAAGGTCAGTTGATAATAAAAATACAGTTTTGGTTGATTTTAAAAACAGAGACAGGTTGCTGTCAAAAAGAATGAATAGATTCTTGAGTTATGGATTTGATTCAGGGGCTGATTTTTTTATTAGTGATATAACGCAAAAAGAAAAGACTAATTTTAAAATTAATTACGATGGAAGTAGTATTCCCGTATGGATAGGTAAAAAGGTTGAGAGAGGCGATATAAGCGGAATTACTGCCGGATTGGGGGTAGGGGTTCTCTTAGATATCAACTTTGTTAAATTAACCCAAAAATTAAATAGAAGAAACTAGTTTTGATTTTTTTATAAATTTAATTATAATAGTAAGGTAGTAATCGGCCCCGTCGTCTAGCTTGGTCCAGGACGCCAGGTTCTCATCCTGGTAACAGGGGTTCAAATCCCCTCGGGGTCACATCATTCAATACCCTCACTTGAGAGACCACACCTCGAATCGTCCAGCGACGATTCGGGCCTTACGCTCTCGGCGTTTCATTTCCGACAAAGTCGGAAAGCCGTGCTGAAACGCCTGCGAGAGTCCTCTCAGTGAGGGTATTTTCATTCTGGGGGTAAAAAAGACCATGCAAAATCCTCTCCGAGGGCTTCCGTGAAGGGGGTATTTGCGTTCTAAGGCTAGAAAATGGAAGCGACGTTCAATTCCCCTCGGGGTCACATCATTCAATACCCTCTTTGTAAGAATCACCCCTCTAAATCGCCAGCGGCGATTCGGGGGTTGTGCGCTCGGCGATTTGTTCGCTAAAGCGAAACCATGCCAAATCGCCTCCGCGAACTTCTTCAAAGAGGGCATTTTCACTCTGGAGGTAAAGTCAAATTACTTCCGAGAGCTTCTCCGAAAGGGGTATTTTCGTTCTGGCGGCACAAACACTCAGTCATTCCCAGCTTAACTAAGAATCTCTTATAAAACCAGCACACGAAAAAATACTCCAAAAATAATGAGAGAGGTCGAACCTTTCTTTAACTTGTGAGAGGTCGAATCTCTCTCAATTTTAATTTAAAATTATAAATTTTTACTATAATAGTAATTAAAATTAATAATATTAATAATTAATTTTAGTAATATAGAGCTTAATAATACAGATTGCTATTTAAATTAATAATAAATATCACTATAAATACTGAAATAAATTAAGAAATCCAAGTTAAATCTAATTGCAACATTAATTTATTTTTTGTATAGTTAGATAAAAAGTAATAGTGAATAGTTTTATGCATTTGAGGGATGAAAAAAATGGATATTTTAAAAAAAACACCCGACGATAACGACTCACGAACCGATATTTTAACACTTAAAAATATAGTT
>CAYNQG010000012.1:0-19256 GCA_964399315.1 uncultured Candidatus Saccharibacteria bacterium | reverse complement strand
GGAGAATCAGAAACGATAAAGGCACTATTGTCAGCTATGTTTGCTAAATAATACTTCTCATTAGGTTGCGGCGCATCGGGAGATTCGGTTAAGTATCCGTCAAGATCATTCGAGCACTCTCCGAAATCTACAAATCCCGCTACAGTATCTAGACTTTCCCAATCACCATCGATATCCGTAAGATCTGCTTCAGCCTCATCTCTGTCCTCATACGGGTCATCATCATCAAGACATTCAGGGAGAGTTCCTTGGTTTTCTGCCGCGTAACTGTAGACGGCAGTAGTCATGGAGTTTATGTGTGAGTCTCTTGTTGCGTTTCTTGCTTGAGCAAATTGTCTACCGGGGTTAATCGCTACGATTACGGCTGCTGCCAAGATAGCGATAATACCGATGACGATTAAAAGCTCAATTAACGTAAAACCTTTGTTTTTAGTATTCATCAGTCTTTTTTAAATTAATCCTTTATAACCTTTCGACCTTTATGTTCCTCCTCATTAATTTCTTAAATAATTATAACCGGTAGAGAGAAAAAATCAATTATTCATCCTCGCTCTCAAGTTCGGACGGAAGCAAATTTATCCCCTGATCATCTTCAAAACTGCGTAAAGATAATCCAACCACATTTCCGTAGAAAATATTTTCATCCGACCCTATCGAACCATCAACCTTCAGAAGTGGATCGGGGGTCGAAACCTCTTTTTCTTCAAACCGGCGATCGAAAAACTCTTCGATTTTCGGAATTAGAGCTGTTCCACCGGTCAAAAACAGATCTTCAATCTCTAAATTGAATTCGGCTCGGTAGTAATCTTCAGCCCGTCTAACCTCTTTGACTATCTTTTCGAGCTGCTCTTCTAGGATTACCTTTACCTCTGAATCAACTGCCAGCCCCTCTTTTCTCTTTAGTCTTTCGGCCTCCTCGGTATCGACTTCCAACCCATCCTCTATCTTCATCGTTAAATAATTCCCACCGTAAGGAAGAGGAACAGAAAGAGCTAAAGCTCCGGAAGAGTTGTAGAGATTAATCATTGTCGTTTTTGAACCCAGGTCCAAAATAGCAGCTCCGGAACTCATCTCTTTCGGCAGAAGCGCCCTGCCCAGAGAGATTCCTTTTAACTCAAAAGCGATCGGCGGGATGTTAAAGGCTTCCAAAAAGTCGAAGTATTGATCAACTACCTTTTTCAGGGTGGCAACGCAAAATACTACAACCCTATCTTTTTCATCTAAAACTCTGTAATCCCAATATAGTTCCTCCGGTCGATGAGGAATGGTTCTTTCCAGACCCTTTTTAACTTTTATTGCTAAATTTTCTTTTGAGTCAAAAGTAAAAGTTTGAACGTAAGTCTTTGACTCCGGTAAGCTGACTATCGACTTGTATTTTTTAGAGCGAAATATCCTGCTTGATGAATCATCATCGGGAGGATCAATCGATTCGGGCTCAGCCCGAAGTAGAGCCTCCTCCAATTTCTTAGCCAAAGCCTTATTGTCTTCGAGAATGCCCTTATTTATAACTCCGTCGGGAAAAGAAGTTCTGCCATAAGATGCTATCTCCTTTTTTCCAACCAGGCGAAGCAGCTCTAGAGAGTAATCACTTATATCGATTCCGATAAAGACTTCTTTGGAACGCATCAGCTCCCTGAGCCCTCCTTTCTTTTTGTCCTCCGCACTCTCATTACCTGTAAGGAAGTTAAGGATTTTTCCCCTGACTGACAATTCCTTCAGCTGTTTGGGTGTTTGATTTTTAAGAGATTGAACTCTTTTTTCTAAATCTTCAACACCCGAGATGGAATCTTTTTCTTTTTCAAATCGAGAAATCCTCTTCATTGCCTTCTTTTTATTCTCGTTGTAAAATAGATCTTCAGCTTCGGAGACTAGCTCAGCCAAGCGGTCGTAACCCTCTTTTTCGGTCTTTTCTTCTTTTAACTCTACATCTTCACTCTTTCTCTCGTTTAGATCCTTTTTCCATAGATTGAGAGAGTCAACTACTTTTTTAATCTTTTTATCCAACTCTTCTATTAGCTGAGACAATTCCGCAAGTTCTTCTTCTATCTCTTTATCCAAGTTAACTAATTTCTTTAGTCCTTTTTCTACCTCTTTCTTTTTTAGTCTTATCTCCTGCTTTATTTCTTCAAAATCTTCAGCCACCCCTCTTCTTTTCATTTTTTTGAGCTCAGATTCTTTTTCCTCCAAAGAGTCTCTTGTTGCCAGTAAATTCTTTTCTTTTAGAGAGATCCTTTCAGCTATATCCTTTAAAGTTGAGATTCTATCTCTGGATTTGTCTCTTAAATTTTCAGCTTTTCTACGAACATCTCTCATCTCAAGCATCTCTTCTTCTATCTTTTCAGCTTGTTCTATTAATTCCGATTCCGACAGAGAGTTTAGGACTTGCTCTCTTGTCTCTCTACCCCTATTTTTCTTTTCTAAGAATTGATCTACTTTCGGATTCTCAAAATTAAACTCGGGAATACGAATATCGATTTCCGGAACTTCCGGAAGTTTTCCGGATTGGGAGACGGATTCTTTTTTTGAGAGCTTGGGCAGTTTGTCAAAAATACCACCCTTCTTTTGAGGCTCCTCACTCTCTTTGAGTTTCTTTTCTCCTTTCAATTCTTTATTCCCCTCCTCGGATTGGACAGTTTTTTGGTCGGCTTTCTTTCTCAGAGTTAGTGATTTTTTTAAAATATCAGTCTCTTTCTTCATTCTTTCGTAAATCTTCTTCTTTTGCGGATTTTCAAATTTGGATATTATCTTTTCCAACTGAAAGTTAGCTAAAGAATACTGCTCTCCTTTGTAATAACTCTCCGCCCTTTGGAGTTTTTTTATTAGACTATCTTTTTCTTCCTCGTATTCGTCTTCAAAAGTTTTTTCTTCTTTTTTATCTCTGTCTCCAGTTACGACTTCACCTCTATCTTTTTCATCTTTTTTAGTCTTCCTTCTTTTTTCTTCATCTCCTCTTACCCCCTCTTCAATCTTCTCGTTTTTATCTTTATCTTTTTTCTTTTTGGTGTCTTTTTTACTAGCCGACTCCTCTTTACCATTTTCCCCCTTTTTACTCTCTTTTTTCGAGTAAACTCTTTTAATCTTCTCTGCTTCCTTTTTAAGCTTTTCAGTTTTTTCTTTTCTGTCTCTCCTTAACTCCCCTGCTTCTTCCAACTCTTCTTTTAAACTTTTAATCTTCTTTTCAAATTCAGTTTGATACTCTTTACTACAACCTCTAACCTCTTTCTTAAGCTCTTCAAAAAAGTAGCGACTCTTTCTGAAGTCATTATCTTCGATTCCTTCCACTGCCTTGCGATAAAAGGCTTCCATAACCTCCTTTTTAACGCTCCCTTCCTCTCTTCTTTTCAGCTCCCCTCTCTTTTCGCTCTCCATTTTTCTAACTTCGTCTAATAAGGAATCCACCTTTTTTAATCTTCTTTCAATCTCCTTCTTCTTGTTTTTGAGTTCTGATATCTTCTCTATTCTTGACTCCACTATTTCAAGACCCTGGCGATAAATGGATGCCTTTTTCTTTACCCACTCTTTTTCATATTCTGAAAATATCTTTTCCAGAGTCTCTTTTTCCGATTTTAAAACGTCTTTTTTATTTTCTAAACTCTTCTTTAGGTTTTTATTTTTATTAAGATCCTCCTCAACTGAATCAAGCGCTAAATTCAATTTGTGACGACTCTTTTCAAGCCTCCTCAACAGCGACTCCAGGGTAGAGATATCTACCGCCCTTTCAATTTCATCCCGTCGTATATCAATTTCCGGAACTTTTTCTAGACTAAATTCAGGCCTTCCTATCGTTAATAAGCTTTCCGGGCTCTTACCGATAAAGAAGAATCCTCCCTCCGTTTTGTCTTTCTCTCTAGCCTTCTCGATAATCTCCCGGGCTCTCTTTTTCATCTCTGAAGGAAGATCTTCGATCTCTTCAGCCTTCTTTCGGGCCAAGAAATGGTTTTTAGTTAAGAGTTCTTCCGCCTGATCGAGTTTTTCTTTTTTGGATTTTATCTCCTCTACTCGCTCTTTAAAGTCGGAAAATCTCTCACCGAGGTTGAGGTCTTTTTTAGTCTTCTCGGAAACCTCTTCAATCTCTTCTTTCAGCTTCTCCTTGAGATTAACAGCTCCCCGATAGTCCTTAATCGGTTTTTCGGTCTTTTTGAGTAGTTTAGAGAGATCCTCTTTTTCTCTTTTCTCAACTTCCATCTTCTTTCTTATCTTTTCATCGAGCTCTCTAAAGCTATCCAGAAACTCTTTTTCAGTATCCGAAAAATCAGCAAATAATTTTGACTCATAAAAAGAGGTGATTCGAAGTGCTCTTCTCCACTCCTCTTTTTTGTAGAGCTCTTTAACTCGCTTGAGAGTTCGTTTTAAGTTTTTCCGACGCTCTTCAAGCCTTTCTCTTTCTTCCCTTTTCTTCTTCTCTATTAACTTCTCTTCAAGCTCTTTTAGTTGAGAGAGCTTTTCTTTCAACCCCTCTCTCTCTTCGGTTAAAATATTATATTTTTCAATCTCTTCTCTGAGAACGGAAAGAGCTTGTCTATATCGAGAAACTCTCTCTTCTTTAGGAGAGCTCTTTTTTAATTTGAGAATATCTTCCCTGAGTTTGTGCTGTTTTCTCTTCAAGTCCTCTTTTTGAGAAGAGGAGAGCTTTTTATTTATTTTAGAAATCTCCGCCTTTATCTCTTCCTCTTTTCTTTGAAGATCTTCCCTTCTTAGATCTTCTTTCCCGTCTCCGGTTTCCGGAATTTCTATCTTTGAAAAAGAAAGATCAACCGGTTCAATCTCCAGTTCTTTTTTGATGTCTTCAAATTGATAGCTCTGTTTTTGAGCCTTCTCGATAATCTCCCGGGCTCTCTTTTTCATCTCTGAAGGAAGATCTTCGATCTCTTCAGCCTTCTTTCGGGCCAAGAAATGGTTTTTAGTTAAGAGTTCTTCCGCCTGATCGAGTTTTTCTTTCTTTTTCCTTCTCAACCGTTCCTTCTCCTTATTTTTAGCAATCTTCTCTTCTGCTTCTTTAATCCGATCACTGAAATAGTCCGATTCCTTCTTTTTTTCTTTTAGTTGGCTAATTATTTTTTCAGCTTCCTTGATCTCATTTTTATCAATGCTTTTTAGGGCTCTATCGAGCTCACTTTGAGTCTTTTTTCTTCTTCTTTTTATCTCTTTCTTTTTATCTAAAGCCAATTTAATCACCTCCTTTTCAACTGCCTCCCTTTTAGCCTTCTTTATTTTTTCAGATAACTCTTTAATATAATCGTCACTTAAAGTCCAATTTTTAATAGTTTTCCCTAAACTATCTTTAACCCTTTCCCTCTTACCTCTCTCCTTTTGCTTGTCTCTAACCTTCTTCTCGAGACCTTCAACCTTTTCTCTTAAAGAGATTTTTGGGTCTATACCTTGAATCAATTCATCCGACTTAAATCGATCTTTAATTTGATTAATTTCTTCTAACCCCTCATCAAGTAATCCTTTGTCGATATTTTTACGAATCGTCTCCAGTTTATCGGTTAACTCCTCTATGGCCTCGGCCCTTTTTTTATCCTCTTCAATTCTCTCTTTAATTTGATTAATCTCTTTTTGTATTTTTTCAGATAAACTCCGACTAAGACCAAGCTCGTCTATCCGCTTTAAATCTTTTTTAAGCTCTTGAAGACGACTCTTGCTTGAAGAATTGCTTTTTACCCTTTCTTCTATCTCTTGTTTAAACTTCTCTTTTTTGCTCTCTAACCTAGAAGCCAGCTTATCAACAATCTTGCCGAGTCCGTACTCCTCTTTAACCTCTTCAACTAACTCCTGATCACTTTCCAAACTATCTCTGAGTTTTTTTAATTGTTTTTCCGCCTTGGCGAGATTGTCTAATTTTACATTCTCTTTCACCTCCCCAACTCCGCTTTTTAGTTGATCGAGAAGTTCTTTCTTCTGTCTTCTCCTTTTATCTTTAATCTTCTTTTTAACCCGTTTAACTTTTTTGGCTTGGCCGGAAAGCCCCAAAAATCGATCAGCAAACCCGAAAGAATCCAAAACTTGATCGGTTTTAGTTAGTGCCTTATTGAACTCTTCTCGCTGAAGATGTTCCTCAGCCTGACTTAGAACTCCTTCCATCTTCTTTATCTTCTCCTCTCTTTCTTTTTCCTCTCTTCTCCTTTTTTTCTCTTTTTCTTTTTTGCTCTCTAACCTAGAAGCCAGCTTATCAACAATCTTGCCGAGTCCGTACTCCTCTTTAACCTCTTCAACTAACTCCTGATCACTTTCCAAACTATCTCTGAGTTTTTTTAATTGTTTTTCCGCCTTGGCGAGATTGTCTAATTTTACATTCTCTTTCACCTCCCCAACTCCGCTTTTTAGTTGATCGAGAAGTTCTTTCTTCTGTCTTCTCCTTTTCTCCTCTTTTTCTCTCCGCCTTTCTTCTCCCCTTTTCTTCTTTTTCTTTTGTTTTTTAATTTTTTTTCTTTTCTCCTTAATTTTCTTATCGTTAACCCTTTTCTTTTCTTGGTTGCTATTTACCTTTCTCTTATCCTTACTTTCTTTTTTTGTTTTGGAGCCCGCTCTTTCCTTTTCTAAATTTTTAACATCTTCCTTCGGTTTGTTTTTGTTTTTAGAGTCTTTTTCTGCTCCGTTATTTTTAGTAGTATCTCTCTTCCTCTTCTCAGCCTTCCTTCTTTTTTCTTCTTTCTTTTTATCAATCTCTTTTAGTGTTCGATTTCGCTTCTTATCTAATCTATTTATTTTATTTTTTAAGTCCCTTATTTTTTTCTCCAGATCCCTGATCTTTTTTTCGGTTTTAAATATTCTCTTTTCTACCAGGCGACGCTCGTCTTCAGTTTGCCACCTATCTCTCTCGATGCTTCTCTTTTTTTCCGGATTATCCGTGATCTTCTCCTTCTTTTCTATCTCCCTTTTCTTCTCCTTGAGATTCCGGTCTTCTTTTTTATCTTTTTTCAAGCTAGATAAAAGATTTCTCTTTTCTTCCTTTAATTTATTTAAACTCTTCTCTTCTTTTTTAATATTTTTATCCAAAAGATGAGCTTCCCTACTTAAAGATTCCTCCGTTTTTCTTTTGTCTTTATTATGCATAAAATTATCCCTTCCTTTATTTAATCAATTTTAGCAATTTTTAACCGAATCTACAAGTATTAATTTCTCCATTTTTCGACTAAATGAAAACTTCTTTCCAAGTCGTGCCCCTGTCCTTGATAACTTCTATAAATTAAATTTAAATTTATTTGAACCCCTCTATCTCCAATCCGCTCAAAATCTGCCTCGGCAATCGTTCTATCAGTAGTAACGGTCTCCCTGTCTTCTCCTCTGTAAATTACCAACCGGCCGTCTTCAGTTGTAATTTCAACCCGATCACTCCATCGCGGGTAATCTAAAAATAATGAATCCTCAACTACCTCAGCACCATAAGAATCTCTTATCAAGTAAGAAATTCTTCCGGAAGCTACTCTTCCGTTATAACCGATTTCTTCTCGAGCAGCGACCATCTCTCTAGAGTTTAACAAATTAACTCCGATAGCAACCAGAGCTAGAAGAAGCGGAATAATAATTCCGAAATACATTAAAAATTCAACTAGTGTAAAACCTTTATTTTTCATTTTATCTCTTTATTTTTATCTCTTCACCCCCCTCTGCGCAAACGGCCTCTAAGACGAGGTTCCCCTCTTCAAGCCATCCCAGATAACCGGTTTCATAGCCACACCTGCTTTCGTCCTCGGGAATTTCATCCAAAAAACGAGGAGTCAGGTAATCGCTACACTCGGCTAAGTCAGAAGGATTTCCATCAAGACAAGGGGGGTAATCTCCTTCTTCCTGCTTGTATTGATTTAGAGTTAATTGTAAGCTATGGAGATGCGCCTTTCGTCTGTTGTTTCTGGATGATGCCATTCGGTCACCGGGATTTATCGTTATTGTTAATCCCAATATTAAAATAGATATTATTGCTAAAACAATTACTAGCTCCAAAATTGAAAACCCCTTTTTAAAAGAATATTTTTGTTTCATTATTCTACCTCTTTCCAGTTAATAATCTCTAACTCCGGATGTCTTCGAGTAGAAACCTCAGCTTTTATTTTTTTCTTATACCCGCTAAAGTCAGCTTCGGTTAAAATCGTGCTAAAAAATCCGGTGGAATCAATAGCATGAACATTGCACTCAAATCCATTAATATCAAAACTTTCATTACCCTCATATTCAATATCTTTTTTAAGTTCATTTAAGGCCTCTTCAAGACATCCTTCCGCCAGATTAAGAGCTTTGAGACTATTTTCTTGACTACCAACATTCTCAAGATCTTCAAGCGCTGAAAAAAAGATCCCCGCGAAAAGTATCATGAACAAAGCTCCGGTCAAGGTGACCGAGATTAAGGCTATAAATCCGCTCTCTTGATTTTTTCTAAAATTCATATTACTCAACGGTAATCGTTTTAATTTCTTCCGCCTCCCAGACTTTCTCCCCGTCAAGACTTAGAGCTATCGCTCTGTATTCATAACTTCCAAATTGAGGATTGCTCCAAACAATCTCATAATTACCTAAAAAAGATGTCTTTTCTCCCTGAATCAAAACGGAATCATTCCAACTGTCTCCGGGCTCTCTAATTTGATGACCGGGAATAACCTCCTCTCGTTCTTCAATTCTCTCTAGTCTTCCTTCCAGATAAATATCGGCTCCGTCTCTGGAGTGTCCTACGGTTTCAACTATTACATCTTTATAAACTCCCTCTGTCCAGGCGGTTAAGTGAGTTTTTAAGGTAACATTATGATCCTTGTTAAGGTAATTCCAGTTGACCGAAGAAGTTAGAAGGCAAACCTCCTGCTCGCAATCAATTAAAAGCTCGGTCTGAAATTTATTTTTATTCAGAAAAATCTCTTCAGAGGTTTCACCTTCCGGAATATTACTAAAATCATCCTCACGAAATATCTTAATCTCTTCAATTTGATTTTTAGCTAGAAGTAGAGCCTGTGATTTAAGCAGAGAATAGTCTGATGAAGTTCTAGCTCTGGTAAATAGATGAGCAATCGAAACAATAGCAATTGTAAAAACCCCTATCGCAACCAAAAGCTCTATAAGCCCGAATCCTTCTTTTTTACCTCTTGAATTCATAGTTAATTAATTAACTCTACTTTTCCGGTTTCGCTTATCTCAATTATTTTTTCTTGCCCATGGTAGTTTATCCAGATCCGCCCCTGGGATTCCGAAATTGTAAAATTTTCAAGACCACCCTCAACTCTCTCCAAGTCATCTTCCGCAACCGCTCTATAGTAAAAAGTTTCTCCGAATTGAGGTTCTTCAAAAGTATGCTGGTGATAGAAGAAACCTTCTTCGGACAACCTTTTTTCTGATTCCTCTATTTTTTCAAGATCACCCTCTTTGCCTATTTCGAAATATATATCTACCTCCGGCGACCCCCCTAAGCTAAGTAGAGACCCTCCCAAAACTACATTTTTTCCCTCTCTGCCGGTATAGTCTTCAGCCGGTTCAGTTCTTATAATTAGCGATTCAGTTGTAAAGCTCAGTATCGATCCGGTTGAGAAGCCGGTTAAATTCTCTCCAACAGCTCGATAATAATAACGCGTGTCGGGCTCAAGGTTAGTAATTTGTTCTGAAAAGCGCCCCTCGCCTATTGTTTTTGTCTCGGTCTCTTTGTCTAAATTGTTGCTACTTTTTCCGTATTCAAATCTAACCTCTGCCCCGTCAACAATTCCGGAGTCAACCAACTCACCCCGAAAAACAGCTTCGGTTGTTCTTACTTCTTCGGGTTCAAGAGTTTCTACTCTCAATGGTTCGGTATCCGGATTATAATGAATAACAACCATTCCATCTTCACCGCTGCCATTTCCACCACCAACCTCTTGACTCCACACTTGCTCATCAAGGAGATAGTCTTCATTGTAGTAAACCCCTCCCGGATTACCATCAACAGTCGTTTCTTCAGACCCACCGTCTCCCCCGAATCCTTCGCTTCTCGGAGGGAGGGGACTCTCTCCGTCCTGATAACCGGATCCGCCGGCTCCGCCACCGCCACCGTCATTACGGGGATATCCATGAACCGGATGGATATGATCTCCGGCTCCGCCACCGCCATCAGCGGCAGCAAGAAAGTTTCCATCAGCTAATATCTCCGTGGATCCTCCTCCGGATCCGGCCGTGCTATCCCCCTGACCACCGGATGACCTTCCCCATCCACCGGGGCCCCCTTGTGAGCCGGCTTCCCCAACCCAAATCTCAAGTTCATCCATTTCGGAAACATTAAAGCTACCTTCGAAGTAGCCGCCGGAACCTCCATAATAACCGAAACTATCCCCGGCTCCTCCTCCGGCTCCAAAAATTTCAATATCGATAACAAAAAAATCAGAAACATCAACTGAAATAGGTTCGCCCGTAAATTGATAGCTGTATGTATAATTATCCAAAGTAGTCGCTGATCCCGATTCCGAAAAATCAGAATAGCCGACTTTATTTTTTGCTTTTATTCTATAAAAATATTGAGTGCTTTCATTTAACTCCGAGTCACTATAAGTAGAACTGGAGCTATCAACTCTACCCGCCTGCACCCACTCTTCTTCGTTAGTTGACCGTTCTATAATATATTCTTCAATCTCCGCCCCTCCGTCGCTTTCCGGCTCGGACCAAGTTACGTCTATCCGATTGTAATCTATAGTGTAGACCGAAATTCCGGACGGAGACTCAGGTACGGTCGGCGGATTTGTCCTCGCCTCAGCGGATTCGGGCTGACTCCATAAATCATCCTCAGAATCGTAAACCCATGCCTTGTAAAAGTACTGAGTATCAGCGCTAAGACCCTGATCGCTAAAAATATCTTCCTGACCTTCGTATAAAAATTCGCCCTCCCCCCTGCTCCAATTCTCGACACTGTTTCGTTCCAGACGGACAATATCTTCCGCAGTCCATTCAACTTCTATATTCTGATGAGAGATAGTCTCGGCTTTAAAATTGCTTGGTCTGTCGGGTATATCTTCACCACTTATAAGGACAGACTGAGCATCGGAAAAGCTGGAAGCTCCAATACTGTTTTCAGCCGCCACTCGATACTGATACTCAGTCCCTTCTTCAACATCGGAATCGATGTAGATTCGACTGTCGGAGTAGGTAGTCCCCAAGTGGGCCCAGCCTTCATTAGTCATTTTTTCTATTAGATAACCTGTTACCTCTTCCCCACCGTCGCTTTCGGGAGGTGACCAGCTAAGCTCAGCTTGGTTTTGTTCGTTTTCATAGACGGTAAAATTCTCCGGAAAACCGGGTTCTTGAGCCGAGTCAGTGGTGCTTGATTTAACAGTGGACTTACTCCAGTCATCAAGCTCCTTATTATAGGTCCAGGCTCTATAAAAATACTCCGTACCGGAGTCAAGTCCATAATCAATGTGCTTGTTTTTAACCCCTTCATACAAGAGATCTCCCTCCCCCTTATTCCATTCGGGCGAGTCATTTCTTTCCAACCTGGTTTTTGAACCATTTAAACCTCTAGTCCATTTCAACTCGATGTAGTTATAACTTTTATCAGCTACCTCAAATTCAGTTGGCTCTTTTGGGGAAAAGTAGTAGATAATCTCTACAGAGCCGTCTTCCATAGCTCTTGATCCACTACCTTCCTCCTGACTGTAATTACCAACCAGATAATTATCATTAAAGGATTGGCCTCCGGGAAGACCGCTTATCCTGCCCGATTCCTCCGATCCACCGTCTCCCCCGAATCCTTCGCTTCTCGGAGGGAGGGGACTCTCTCCGTCCTGATAACCGGATCCGCCGGCTCCGCCACCGCCACCGTCATTACGGGGATATCCATGAACCGGATGGATATGATCTCCGGCTCCGCCACCGCCATCAGCGGCAGCAAGAAAGTTTCCATCAGCTAATATCTCCGTGGATCCTCCTCCGGATCCGGCCGTGCTATCCCCCTGACCACCGGATGACCTTCCCCATCCACCGGGGCCCCCTTGTGAGCCGGCTTCCCCAACCCAAATCTCAAGTTCATCCATTTCGGAAACATTAAAGCTACCTTCGAAGTAGCCGCCGGAACCTCCATTAGATTGAGGAGAATCACCATCACCACCACCGGCGCCAAACATTCTAACTTCTATTTTAGATATCTCAGACAAATTAGAGGTTAATACTTCTCCGGAGTAATTGTAATCTTCTTGATAGGCAGTTTTAAAAGAGATCGTATCACCGGCCTCGTCTTCTCCCGGAATTTCAGGGTAAAAATAATAAATGGTTTCTTCAGATAGTTGACTTAGTTCAAAAGTAGCCAAATTATCCACCACTTCCGTTCGAGCCTCTCTATTTAAATCGTTGATACTTTCCCCCCATCTAAAAACCACCTCTTCAACCTCGTCTCCTTTAACTTCTGCAACTAAAACAGATGAATCGATACCTGTATGACGAGCTTCAATTGATTCGACCCCCACCTCTTCTTCAGCTTCAACTAAAAAGCCGATTCCAAAAATCGATACGAGTAATAGGCATGTTAAAATTAGCAATAATTTACGCATATTAATCATTATTTACAATATGGGTTTTTCCACTTTGGGATTCAAAAACAACACAGTCGACACCCGAAATATCAACTCCGGAAGAGAGATTGAATTCTTGATAGACATCTTGATCGCAATCCCATCCTTTAAAGAGGTAATAAATGTTATCTTCCTCAGAAAAAGAAACACCCCAAGAAGCACCATCTCTTCCAGAAGAGGCGTAAAATTGTGCTCGGCGTAAAACTGAGGTTATCGATCTAGCCTGCTCATTTATGGCTCTATCTCGATAGTAATCAAGGCTATAAGGTATTGCAAAGGTAGCCAGAAATAAAACGAGGCCAAAAACAACCAGCAACTCTATAATTGTAAATCCTCTTTTATTCATTAGTAAAGTCCTTCCGTTACTTGGTAAACGGGTAAAATTACGGAAGCGGCAATAAAGGCAACCATTACCCCGATCCCGATAAGTAAAATAGGTTCTAAAATATTAGGCAGTCTTTCCACTCTCTGAGAAACTCTTTCAGAATAAAATTTTGCCAGATAGCTAAAAGATTCCCCGAATGATCCGGTCTGCTCCCCGGTTGCAACCAGAGAGATAAAGATGCTCGGGTAGAGATCCGGGCGCCCCTCTATCGCCTCTCTTAAACTCCCTCCCGTAATTATTGTTTTTCTTACATTTCTAATTGATTCTTCGTACTGGGTGTTGGTTACCGATCCGGCTATTATATCGAGTGTATCGGTAATCGTTAATCCACTACCAAAAAGTGTTGCTATAAGTTGGGATATTATCGTTAATTGATACTCTTTGGTTATACTTCCGACAACCGGTAGCTTTAATTTAATTTTATCCCAAATACGTCTTACCGGTCTCAATTTAAGAAGCATCCAGATAGAGAAAATAAATAAAAAGATAGACCCGAAAACAAGATGTCCGTGATTCTGAACAGTTTCCGATACCCACATTAAAAATCTGGTACTGGCATGCATCTCAACATCAAGACCGGCAAAAATACTCTCCATTTGAGGTAGAATAAAAACGGTTAACCCCATTCCTAAGACCAGAGCAAAAACTATAACTATTTTAGGGTAAAGAGTAGCCGAACTTATCTTCTTTTTCAGATTGTTGCTTTTTTCCAGCCAATCAGCAAGATGCTTCAAGTTCTTTTCTAGAGTTCCCGATTCTTCACCAGCCTTGATAAAACTGGTAAATATCTTGCCGAAATTCTTATCCTCTTCGAAAGCTTTATACAGCGAAGTTCCCGTTTCAACTTTATTTTTAGCATCGGTAAGAGTTCTTTTCAGCTTTGGATTTCTAGCCTGTTCTGCAAGCAAGCTTAAAGAGTCGTTAATTGGCTTCCCACTTTTTACCAGGAGGCTAATATTCTTAACGAAGTCAACTTTCTCTTGAGTTTTTATACTTTCGAGCATGAAAGTTAATTTATATTTAGAATTTCTTTTACTCTGTTGAGTAGTTCTTCGTTATTCGACTTGGTCTTTACAATATAATCACTAACCCCGGCTTGCATTGCCTCTTCTCTATCTTCATCCTGGCTGAGCTCGGTAAACACGATTACGGGGATATCTTTCAGCTCGTTACGCTCATTCATTTTATTTATTATCTTAAATCCACTTTGATATGGAAGAGGTATTTCCGTAATCACCAAATCGGGCTTATTCTCAATTATTTTTTTCCATCCTTCTTTTCCATCTTTTGCAGTCATAAATTCAACTTCTCCTTTTAATTTTTCCCGATAGAATTTAAGGTAAAAATTATCTACATCTATATATATTACTGTTTTCATAAATGGTTTATCTTCAATTTAAACTTTAACCGACCTTCTTATTGACTCCAAGGTCGTTTTGCCTATAAGAGCTTTCGCCACCCCGTCTCTAACCATAGAGTTCATCCCTTGTTCTATAGCCTTTCTTCTTATTATTTCCGAATCTCTTTTTTCACTAATTAACTTTCTTATTTCTTCGGTAACCTCCAATACTTCAAATATTGCCATTCTACCACTATAACCGGTTCCTTTGCAGAAATCACATCCGGATCCCTTGTAAAACCTAACCCGGGAAAGATCCTCCTCATCGGCCAAATCCCGTATCGCCTCAGCCAACTCCTCCTCTTCTTCTAGATAATCAAGCTCTTTCTGGGGCAAAAAATGACTTTTTTTACATTTTGGGCAAATTGTTCTCACTAATCTTTGAGCAATAGTCACGTTTACGGAAGTAGCAACCAAGAAAGGTTCGGCATCCATCTCCAAAAACCTAGGGAAAGTGGTGGCCGAATCGTTGGCATGCATGGTAGATAAAACCAGATGCCCGGTCATTGCTGAATTAAGGGCCATATCAACCGTCTCCTCATCTCTAATTTCACCAACCATGATAACATCCGGATCCTGCCTAACAATCGACCGCAACCCCTTGGGGAAAGTGATTCCTTTTGCCGGATTAACCTGGGTTTGCTGTACTCCCTCTATATTATACTCGGTCGGATCTTCAATAGTCATAATATTTACTTCCGGCCGTTTCAGATGCTGAAGAACAGAATAAAGAGTCGTTGTTTTACCCGATCCGGTCGGTCCGACAACCATTATCATTCCGTAAGGCTTCCTTGCTGCTCTCTTCATCTTTTTTAAATCGGAATCAAGAAGACCCAATTCATTCATTGACAATCTTCCTCCTTCCTGCATTAAGAGCCTCATAACAATATTTTCCCCTTCGGTAGTCGGCATGATTGAAACACGAACATCAACCTCTTCTTGAGAAGTTTCAAATTCAAATCTACCATCCTGAGCAGCATCCTTTTCATCAGTTCTGAGCTTAGCCATAATCTTTATTCTGGAGGCTACTCGATTATGAAGTTTTTTAGGATAACTGGCTACTTTATGCAAAACTCCGTCAACTCTGAATCTTATTATTGAATCTTCGGAAAGAGGTTCTATATGAATATCGGAGGCAAGATTTCTGTTTGCATACTCCATTATGGCATCAACTAATTCAACGGTATTTTGCTCTTTTCTGACATTACTCTCCTCAAGTTCTCTAACAAGCCTCTCTATTTCTGCTAAAGAGTCTCCTTCAAACTCCCGAAGAGCCTTATCGATATCAAAAGGAGTTGAGTAATAGACGTCAACTCTCTTATCGGTTTTCTGCTCCAGTATCTTAAAAAAGGTGTAATTTTCCGGCCGTGAAGTAGCGACTTTTATCTTTTTTGGTCCTTCATCAAAAATAACTACCCTTTGAGCTCGAGCAACTACCTCTGAAATATATTTAAGAACTTTTTGAGCTATCTCTCTTTTATCAATATTTTTAAGATCAACAAAGTCGTAATTTATTTCATCAGCAATTATTCTTCCTAAATTTTGATCCTTTATAAATCCATCCTCAACAAGGGCGACCTCAATCGGAATATCATCATTTTCCGCCCTTCGCTTTGCCTTTTTATACTCAACCTCCCTCATATGTCCGGGGGCAACAAGTAGCTTTTTTAATTTTTGATCAGAGATTGTCATCTTTTGATTCTAAATGAAATATTTATTGTATTAGTTTATCATTAATATAGCTAAATTTCCAGCTAAAAATGGGGAACTTTTTTAATTTCACTCCTCTCTTTTTCCTCTCTTAAGGATTGATACCCGCTAACAATCACCAATCCGGACAGGGGTATCGAAAAGATTAAAAACAGGCCATGGATGTAAACTAAAGGAATAGTGATAATTATCAGACCTAAGTAAATAAGAAGTAGATCAAAAAAATGACCTTTTGTATACTCCCAACTTTTTCCGAATGAATCCTTAATTCCAAAGCCCTTCAGTGCAGCCATTGGAAAAAAAGAGAATCTAACAGCTAAAAATATGGAGGGAATAACTAAAAAAATAAAACTGATACCGATTATTAAGAAATAAAAAAAGAACCTCCAGACAAACTCGGGAAGTTCTTTATAATTTTTTAGAAATTTAAAAACAGTCATCTTTCCCTCCTTATCAATCTTCAATAGAGCTTCAAGATACCCCACAAAATAAATCAAGAGAAAAGAGAGTAACAGAAAGATAACAAGATAAGCGGCGGGGAGTCCAAGTGCCGACACTTCATCTCTAAAATAGTATAACGAGTAACACAAAGCAACCGGCAAAATAGTGATTGCCAGAAAATAGGTTGGATTTTCAATAAATTTCCCAAATCCCTCCCGAAAACAGTCCCCTTTGGAAAATTTCATCGAACTACTCGTCAGATTCTTTCTCCAATTCCATCGCCTCTCCGCAACAGACCAATTCTCCATAACTTGCCTCAATAACCTCAACTACGTTTCCGCATATTTCGCATTTATATTTTTCTCCTTTTTCAACAGCCATATTTTTTTGATTAATTATTAAATTTTATCTTTTTTTAATGTCTTCTTCTAAATTTTTCCTCTTATCTATAAGATCAATTAAATACTCTCTTAATTCTTCTTCCGAAAAAGTTTCCGCATAAAAATAATCCCGAACAATAAAAAATTTGTTTTCCAGATGATAATATCGATTACTAAACACGTCCGAATTAATGCTGTTAACCTCTTCTTCAAGCTCAAATATATCCTCAGCTTCAGAAAAGAGTTCCGATATCTCTCGCTCCTCTTGAATATCTTCTAATTCCGAACCGCTTTCCTCCGCTCGGTTTAGATGAAGAGCTACAAAAAAAAGCGGTATTATTAAAATTAGGAAGTATATCTTCTTCATTCTTTTTAAAGGTCTTCCAATTCTTGAATGAAATCATCTATCTCTTCCTCAATTCTATCTATCTCTTCTCTAAATTCGTCCCCGTCAATCAATTCGTCATAATAATCACCTTCTAGAGTCCATAAATCCTCTTCCAGTTGATCATACTTATTTCTGAGCTCGTGTTGATTTTCTTCATCCAAATAATCCAACTCATCGATGAGATCGTAGCTGTAAAACAGTTTATCTCCCACGTTCCAGAGTCGTTCCTCATTCCGGTCGTCTTCAAACTGATCTTCAACTTCACTATCCGGCCCCTCTTCAGGCGGCTGGTTGTAATTAACAACAACAACCATGGCAATAACTGCAAAAAGGAGACTGATTAATATTTTTTTATCCATAATTATCTTAATTAGTGCTTTTTTCTACCTTAATAATACCACTAATTAATACTGCTAGCAAATAAAATCTAATCTTTTAGGTATTTATTTACGGCTAGAACAGAAGATATAACACTGAGCCCGATACCCGTTGATAGCTGGATAATTAAAATTAGAGATATATTTTTTAAAATGTGACTTTCAAGATTGATTCCGAAGACATTATATCCCTGATGCATAAGAATAGAAAAACTAAAGAGAAAAATTAAGGAAAAGATGCTGGCTGCTAATCCCAATATAAATCCCTGGATTATAAAAGAGCCTTGCATAAAGTAATTGGAGGCTCCAACCAGCCTCATTATCCTTATCTCTCTACTCAGGCTATAAATCGAAAGTTTTATTGTTCCGAAAACGATAAAGATGGAAATTAGTGCCAGCCCTACTCCGAGAAAAAGAAGAGATCTCTGCATTCTTTCGGTTATCGCAAAAATAGCTTCTATTGAATCTTTTCTTCTGTAAAAATCTATCTCATCTATAATTTCTGAATAATTACTTCTGGAATAATCAGCAACTGCCCTGTAGTCACTAACTTCGCCCGCCTTTATGTTCAGAGTTGCTGAAAACCTATTTCCAACCTCATCCAAAGCATCCATCAAGACAGCGTTATCTCCATGCCTTGATCTAAAATCCTCAAGGGCTTGATGTCGGGAAACATAATCAATCTCCGATAATTCAAAGTTTTGCTCCAGATCATCAGAAATTTCTAAAATCTGTTCTTCGGGAGTAGCTATATTAAAATATATGCTTATATCAGCACTCTGCTCAATTTCATAAACCACCTCCTCCGATACCTCTCTTGCTAAAAGTAGAGAGGTAGCAAGAAAAGTGGTCATCATTAAAACTATTATCGAAACAGCCGACAGACTTCCCGATCTTTTGAAGTTTCTCCACCCAAGACGAAAAATTCTTTTTATTGATGTAATCATTTTTTTATAGTCTAAATCTACCCTCTTTTATGTCGCTGCTTATTTGCTTGTTTTTTAGGGTTAATACTCGCTTTCCAAGATAATTTACAATCTCTTTATCATGAGTTGCAAGTAAGATTGTAGTTCCGGATTTGTTTATCTTCTCTAAAAGACTTACAATTTTTTTGGACTGATAGGGATCCAAATCTCCCGTCGGTTCATCAGCTAAAATTAGATCCGGATTATGGATTAGCGCCCTGGCAATTGCAACTCTCTGAGCCTCTCCGCCGGAAAGCTGCTCGGGAAATTGCTCGGCCTGTTTGCTTAAGCCTACAATATCGAGTATCTCCGGGACATCGCGACGAACCTCTTCTTCCGGTGCTCCGGTTACCTCTAAGCCAAAAGCTACATTTTCATAAACGGTTTTTGTTTTTAGTAGTTTGTAGTCCTGAAAGATAAACCCGATCCTTCTCCTTAGCTTGAATAAATTTCTTTCTTTTATCTCTGAAACATCTTTTCCGTCAAAGAATATCTTTCCATCGGTCGGGATTTCTTCTCGCATTAACAGCTTTAGTAGAGTCGTCTTTCCGGCACCCGACTTTCCAACTATTGATGCGAACTCACCTCCTTGAATCTTAAAAGAAACCTCATCCAAAACCAATGTTTCCGTCTTGTTTTTGCATGGAGGATATATCTTTGTAACCTTATCAAAAGTTATCATTTGTTTGTTTTTTAATTCCC